>CAYGYC010000066.1:0-15547 GCA_964353755.1 uncultured archaeon
AGTTCGTTATAAATGTGATTCCATCAAAATCGGGGAATCTTTTAAACTTTTAGATTCCATCAATCTCCTATTTATAAAAATTCAAGAACTCCTAATGCTGGTATGCATGACTTCCACCGAATTAGAATCCCTCTTAAGACTAATCCAGGAACATTTCTCGGAATATAATTCCCTTTTAGAATCGTATTTGAATAAGCACCCTCTGGTTCAAAAAAAACCTACAACTGCCACTGAGAAATAACCATAGAGGATCACCCTCCAATTAAGAAAGAAAAAAAGAATTTTAATTTGGTTTAGAGATCATCCAATTTTATCGTTTTTCGCTTTAAGTCCCCTTTGCTTTGGCCTTTGGAAAATTTGGGTAACTTTTCAATTATTTTGTCAATTTCAGCCACAACGGCGCTGTTAAGCATGTCCACAATTTTTGGTTTGGATTCACCACTTATTCGAATTCCCTTTTCTCTAAAATAGACCCAGGCTCTACCAGGTCGCACATAATCTTGTGACTTTGCCTTTTTTGCCTCTGCCTGGTCGGAACTACTCTTTACTCTGCCCGGTCGACCATCTTGTGCCTTCTTTTCTTCTTGTGATACTTCTTTCTCTTCCGGATCTTGTGACATTTTCTTATCCCCAGATCATATATTTTTTAGCTTTTTTTGAATCTCATTTTATAACAGTAGTCTGGAAAAGAACCGACTCAATTAATAAACCTTTGGAGGAAGTCCATCATACTACTTTTACCAATGAGCAAGGTTTATCTGAATGGGCGCAGAATTTGAATTGAAGAGAGCCGCTTACATCAAATTTCCAATTGAACTTGGCGGTGTTTAGAAAGTCTAAATAATATTCAATCAAATTTTCATCTTTATAGAAAAGTTCAACATGGAATTCAATAATGGGTAGTGCATTAGGAACACTCGCCCGCCTAATTTTTCCCCCTCCTTTCACAAAAATATTGCTTAAATTGGAAGGCGTTAAATTCGCGATTCGGTTAATCCACTTGCTCGGAAGATCCAGCGCACCCTGCTTTTTGGCAAAGGTGAGGGCATTTGCCCAGTCTATCGCAATTCGTCGCGAATTGACAAAAAACAGATCATTGACGGCATTCAAGAGGATTTCAAGCGGGGAATCCAGCTCTAAAAGGGGCGTGAACCGGGTGAAATAGGGCGGCATTTGCCCCGTTTCGCCCCATTCCAGGAATGCCTTTATTTCCTCTAATGCTTTTTCTTTTTGGCGGTACTGCTGTTTTAAATAGGATTCCCGGTGGAGGAAATGATTTTTGGAAATCACTCCGGTTTTATAGAGGCCTTTTAGCGTTTTATAGTCGCTTTCTAATTTTTTCAATTTCTTCGCTACCCGCTCGCATTTAGCCCGATAGGCAGCTAACTGGTTCCAATCAGGTTCTTGAATAAGTTCCTTTCGCGGCGTCTTTTGCTCACTGGATTCCTTGAAGTGCCATGAAGGGATGTAATCACCTTGAATTGCCGCTTTAAACTTGAAGTAATTCTCAATCCGTTGCTTGCGCTTCAGTAACTCGAGAATTTCGATGGCATGGGCCTGGGTCGCGGGGATACTGGTGAAAATCCCAAGCCGCGTTCCATTGGGGCGTTCTAAAAGGATCGTCCGGAGCAGTCCATATTCCGCGAACGCAATGGGGGTGTCACGAAGCCAAAGAAAGTCCCGCTCATTCCAGTCCTGCTCACCCGCTTCCTTTTTCCGAATGCGCCGCAATTTCGGTTGGAGCTGCTCTACTGGGAGGCACGCCTCGATAAACTGGCGTAATGCGCTGGCTTCAGAGGAATCCTGCGCGTTGAGCAGTCCTTTCTGCCTTACTTCCAGTAAATTCTCCAGCATTTCGGATATTCTCACGAATTTTAACTTGCTCCGGCGCTGAAGGGCGTTCTCCACGGTCGAGTAGGGAAAAGACCAGCAAATAAAGTGATATCCGGTTGCTATGAGTTGTTTTAAAGTTTCAAAGCTTTTAATCCCACGATCAAAGAGAAGCAGGCCCACCTTTTTCCCGGAAACGGCTTCATAGTCCGCCAGGAGGTCAAATAGGATGGGTTCCAGGCGCGTGCGCCCCTCTTTATCCACCGTGTAGAGGGGGATCGAGAACTGCGCACAGGTCAGCGAATAGCGATAGAACCCTTTGAGGAATTGGGTGCCCCTCCCTCCTTTCCCCTTCGCCACTTTTTTGTGCCCTTGATAGACTATCAAATGCTCATCGACGTAAACGCCATAGCCAAGCCGCGGATCTAATTGAACTATTTGCCTATAGAGGATCTTCGCCAATTGGACTGCCTTCGCTTGGTCGAGCGTGCGGTTCCAGAATTTGCGGATTGCATAGGGGGAGGGCTTCCCCGCGTAATTCATTAAAACAGCAATTTCCAGGGAATTTATCGTCCCAAACTCTTCAAAGCTCCTGGCTTGCATGAAGGGCAGAAAATAGAGCACGTTAAAATAGGTCATCAGATCAAAGCCGGGACCATTGGCAATTCCTAAACGCTTGAAGTGACCCAAAATGGCAAAATCTTGTAAGTAAATCGCGTGGATGAACCCCGCCACATAGCGGGACTGGATTTCCGAACGGGTTTCCAAAAGACGTTTGAATGCCGTGTATTTCCCAACAGAGCCAAAAACTGGCCCGGTATTTTGCCGTTCTAAACTCATGGCTTCCAATTCTGCTATATTCAAAGGATAAGCGAGATTCAACTGCGGTTCCGCGAGTTGAATTAAGTTAAATCTGCCAGATAAAGGGAATGGCTCCAATACAGTTGGCGTAGAGCTAGAAAGGGGGGGTTTTTCTTGAACGACCTGTTTATTTGGCAAATACGCATCTAAGGGTCCTGAGTTTAACTGTCCATCCTGTTTTTTGGGCTTTTCTTTTTTGATCTTATGAAATTTTCGCTTTTTGGCGAATTTTTTCAAGGAGAAATGGGGATTGGGCGTGAAAATCACATAAAAATCGGTAGAATCACCGAAATAATCGATCAGCTGGAATTGAACGAAAACTTTATTTGGGGTAAAAACAAAATACATTCAGGGAAAACCTCCAATTTCTAAAGGATTTTTCCAATGCATACATGAAATTGGGGGATCTTTCCCTATAAATCTTTTGCTTTTTTGTAAAAAAAGGAAAATGCTTCTTTAAGAACCATCTGCAGATCTCTAAAAGCCACATAATTTTCTGTAAAGGCGAAAGTTAGCTAACCTAGTGAATTATACTTTAAAATTATCTTCTATAAGATATTTTCCATCAAAAAAAAAGACAAAATTCCTTAAATGCACCGTATAATCTATCCTAGAGTTTACAAACAACAGGTTTATTAATTGAATCGGTTCTTTTCCAGATTACTGTTATAATTATTTCTTTTAAATATTTATTTGTGGAATTTTATGAACTTGTGTAAAGCCATTCCTAAGGCAGAAATCCTTCCAGTGGAAGACTATTGGACTCATTTTAGAGTATTGAAAGGGTAAGAAAAAAATAGAGGAGTTCTAATGATTTATCCCTGTTTGCGTTTAATGCTTTCTAAGCTGGAGATATATTTATAATAAATTGCGTTTTTTAAGGAATTTCCCGCGATGAATTAAGGATTTTAACGCTTTCACACACCGATCTGGGAAACTAACTTCAGGGATTCCGTGATCATCGAGATAAAAGGTACTATCGCGGGATTCTAAACCTAACCATGCACAGCTAACTGGTTTACCGCTATCTTTCATGATATCCACCACTATCTTAGCGGTGGGCAGTGGTTCAACCATCGCTGTCGGTGCAAGAATCACGATAATGGCATCATTACTTTTATCTTCAACGAGCAAATTTAATGCAAATTCATACCGATCCGCTAAAGAATCTCCTAAAATATCAACCGGATTGCGGTGACTCCAGGCGGAAGGTAATTTCGCATTTAAGGCCTCAAGAGTCTTATTCTCTAAGCTGGCGAGAGTTAAGCCTTGAAGATAAACTTCATCCGCTGCCAAAACGCCTGGTCCCCCGGCATTAGTCAGGATGGCAATCCGATCGCCACGGGCTGGAGGTTGATAACCCAAAGCTTTCGCGCAGTAGAATAATTCATTCATTGTATTAGCTCGATACACTCCGTATTGAGTAAATACCGCATTATATATTGTATCAGATCCCGTAATGGATCCCGTATGGGACGACGCCGCTTGTGCTCCTGCAGCCGTACGACCTGCCTTGGCTACTACAATGGGTACTTTTTCAACAACATTTGCGATTGCCTCTCGAAATTTCTTCCCGTTTTTCACGGATTCAATATAGAGCGCAATTACCTTGGTTTTCGGGTCCTCCGCAAAATATTCCATTAAATCCGCATCATCAACATCCGCTTTATTCCCAATACTGACAAAATTGCAAAATCCAATTCGTTCATCAATAGAATAGTTGATTGCTGCAGTACACAACGCCCCTGACTGCGATATAAACGAAATAGGCCCTTTTGGGGGCATTAAATCCGAAAAAGTCGCATTTAAATTATTATAGGTTCGAATTATACCTAGGCAATTCGGACCAATTATATGCATATTATTTTTGTGAGCGAAGTCCAGGAGCTGGGCTTCCAATTTTTTGCCTGCCTCATTAAATTCAGAAAACCCTGCCGTTATAATTATAACAGATTTTACTCCGACCTGGGCACACTCTTTCATTACATCGGAAACAGCCTTTGAAGGAACTACAATTACTGCCACATCAATGGGATTGGGAATTTCCAATACGGATTTGTATGCAGGTAATTCGCAAATCGTATCGCCAGGATTAATTTCAGAATTGACGGGATAAATTTGTCCCTCAAACCCTTTTATTTTTTCTCCTGGTTTAAACAATTTTGCTTTTCCAACACTAGATGATTTAACACTCCCTTTTACTAAATTAATTATTACTGCATTTCCTACTTTTCCCGTTTTATTCGAGGCTCCAATAACCGCAATCCCATTGATCGGTTCAAAAAAATTTCTGATGCGCTCTACTCTTTCATTTTTTTCAGCCATACCTTGATTTCTCCACTTATCTTTCGGTAATCAACTCTTAAATCTATTAAACCACTTGAAAACAAATACTATATTTTAGGAGGATTTGAGTATTATAAGATATTCATCGGAACAACGGGGACACTCCGGCTCTTTCTTGGCCATATCCGGGGGAGCTCGCCAAGAACAATTAGGGCATTCCACATCATTTAACTTCTTCATCAGGCGCCATAAGGGGCTGTGTCCCGTTGAGCAATCAGGACAAATATTCACCATCTTTAATTCCGAGTCAGGACCTTCCCAACCGCATTTACTACACCGTACTAAACCCATACTTTTCAACTCCAGCGAGTAAGGCGATATAAGTCTTTTTATTTCAGATTATCCGATTAAAACAATAATAATTCTTTTAATTTAAAATCATTTTGTAGGTGATTAGAAAGTTGTTAATTGGTGATTGTTGCACGCGGAACGCGAGGCAACCGCATATCCGAAAGAGAACAGCGATTATTTTTAAAGATAGGGTATATAACTGGCAACAGTTGAATGCAGCGGCGAATTCTTTAGCGCATGCCCTCCAAGAAATGGGCGTGAAAAAAGGCGATCGTGTGGCACTGCTCCTGTATAATTCTGATGCAATTTTAATCTGCTATTATGGGATCACAAAAATAGCAGTGGTCGTTCCGATTAATTACATGATTTCTAAGAAAGAAATTACCTATATTTTGAAGGATTCTGGCGCCAAAACCTTAATCATTAGCAATACGCTCCTTTACAACATAGATCTTATCAAAGCGGAATGCCCTCAAATTGAAAAGATTATCGTTTACGACCAGGATGGTTCGGGCGTAGGGAGCTATCTTAACTTCGATGATCTGTGTAAAACTTATTCTACCGACGAACCCCTTCCTTCCGAACCGCTTTCCGATAGAGAAATGGCCTATTTGATGTATACCGGAGGCACGACAGGGCTTCCAAAGGGAGTGATGCTTAGTCACCATAGCCTCTTGCAAAATAGTTTGGCTACCGGCTCGCTTGGTACCCAACGCATATTGCCTGAGGATCAAATTATTTTGGTGGCGATCCCCTTCTTCCATGTGGCTGCCAATATAAGTGCGATGCAATCGGTCCTTTCTGGTTATACGATTGTAATTATGGATCAATTCGTGATTTCCGCCTTTTTGGAAACGATGGTGAAGCGGAAATGTATTGGCTTTGGCTTAGTCCCGACCATGATCAATTTGCTCCTTAACGCTCCTGAACTTGAAGAATCCTGTAATTATTTTCCTAATATCAAGTTAATCGTTTATGGTGCCAGTCCAATGTCGCCAACCGTACTGCGAAAGTTACTCGAAACCTTTCCCAATGCAGATGTATTTCAGTATTTTGGGCAAACGGAATATTCCCCTACCATGGCTGTCCTTGAACCCGAGGATCACAAGAAAGCCTTACAGCCGGGAACGGAGCATTTGCTACTTGCCTGTGGGCGGGCCTTGGTAGGCACCGATCTCCGGATCGTCGATACGCAAGGCAAAGATGTTAAACTGGGAGAAGTGGGCGAAATAATTGCTAAGGGAGACGGTACAATGATCGGCTATTGGAATAGTCCTGAGAAAACCAAAGAAACAATTAAAGATGGGTGGTTATATACGGGCGATATGGGGCGTATGGATGAAGATGGATACCTGTACTGTGTTGATCGCCGTAAAGATATGATTATATCGGGAGGGGAAAACATTTATTCCAAAGAGGTCGAAGATGCCCTGTATACCCATCCTGCCGTCTTGGAATGCGCGGTGATCGGCATTCCGGATGAGCGTTGGGGCGAAGCCGTGCATGCCATTGTTGTCTTGAAGCGGGGGTATAAGAAAGGAGAAAATATTTCCGAAGAAGAATTAATCGCCCACGTCAAAGATCAAATCGCCCGCTATAAAGCGCCCAAAAGCATTGAGTTCCGCCGATCCATTCCCAAAAGTGCCCAGGGGAAAATATTAAAAAAAGACCTCCGCCAAAAGTTTTGGGAAGGGCACACTCGGCAGGTCGCCTAATTTTTTATAAATCCTAGTCAACCATGTAATACCAAAATATGTTGAAGAAGTGATGAAATATTGAAAACTAAAGTAACTGAGATGTTAAAGATAAAATACCCGCTGATTGCAGGTAATATGATGAATATTTCCACGCCTGAATTCGTAGCCGCCTGTTCCAATGGTGGAGCTCTCGGAATTCTAGCTTCCGTGATGTATCGCACCGCGGAACCCTTGCGTGAAGCGATTCGTCAACTCAAATCCTTAACCAAGCAACCCTTCGCGGTGAATGTGAATCTTTTTCCCATGTTGCGGCCTGTGAAACAGGATAAATTGATTCAAGTGATGATCGATGAGGGCGTAAGAATCATTGAGACTAGCGGCCATGAAGCTCCCGAACAGTATGTGCCCATGTTCAAGGATAACGGAGTAGTTTGGCTACATAAATGCGCGGGCACGAGGTATGCCTTAAAAGCGGAAAAGCTCGGAGCCGATATTGTGGAAGTGGTAGGTTGGGAAAATGGAGGTGCGACGGGTCGGTTTGATATTGGCACATTAGTCTTGACTCCTGCCACCATCGATGCATTGAAAATCCCTGTTATAGCGGGTGGCGGCATTGCTGATGGACGCGGGTTAGCTGCGGTTTTAGCCTTAGGCGCCCAAGCGGGCTTGATTGGAACAAGACTCTTGATGACCAAGGAATGCCCGATTCACGATACTCTGAAACAGGCATTAGTGAAATCATCGATTTACGATACGACCATTATTATGCGATCGGTGGATGCGACGCACCGGGTCTGGAACAATGAAGCCGCTAAACGGGTTCTCCAGTTGGAAACCTCAAAAGGTGGGCAACAGGAAATTTTCGAGGCTGCCGCAGGTGCTAAATCAAAGAAAATGTACGATGAAGGGGATATCACCGCAGGGGTCATCTCTTGCAGCCAAAGCGTCGGATTAGCCCATGAAATTCTTCCGGTTAAAGAAGTCTTCGATCGAATTATGAAACAGGCGGAGGAAATCATCAAAAGACTTTCCCACGCTTAATTTTTTTCTTTTTCTTCTTATTTGAAAGTATAAAAGAGTTAACCTTCTATTTTGGCGGTCTTTTTCGCAGAGGGAGTTTAAGCGCCTGGCGAATGATAGCATCCTGCTCTTTCCGTTTCACCATATCAAACTGGAAAACGTAAAAGCGAAAGTGCTTTTCAATGTTCTCAGAAGAGACCGTTTTTTTCTGGCCTTGTGGATCATGGATGATGAAATTGTAGGTATCCTTTTTGAGTTGCTCCATACCTTGAACGGCAAGCCAATGATGACCCAATCCAATAATAATCCCCTCCGGGACATGTTCGAAGAGGGTCTGTAATTTCTTTTTTGTATCTTTCCCGTCTAAAAACATACACCCGGTTCCATCATTGGCTTGCAATTCAGTAGGAAAAAGGATTTGCGCGCCCCCATAAAAATGCGCTAACATTTTCAGTTCGAGATTGGTTTTCATCTCGAAAAGATATTCGTAGAGTGTAGTTTTCCGAATAACTCCGGTTTTAAGAAAAAAACGAACATCATTTGCCGATTTTACATTATTTAAGATGATAAAACTATTCATTCGGTCTTCTAATTGCTGAAGCAGAATCATTTTAAAATACTCGAATTCATCAGAAAAAGTGCGTTGTAAATCATCACTCAAAAGAGGATTAAAGCAGCTTTTCATTAGAAGATAGGCTTCAGCTAATTGCCAACTGAGGGGTCCTTGGTAATAGGGGTCAACCCGCATTCGTTTGACCACATCCATTAATAGGACGCTCAGCGAATTTCCTTCAGGCTTGGCAATCATTAATAGAGCCGAGAGCCCACAGGTATTGGTTAGCTGCCCATATAGTGGAATGTCGCGATACGCCATTATCTCTATAATGCCTACCTCGTATTATAAACCTTTGCGAACGCGTAGGATTTTTTGACTTAGAATTTTCAGCTTAATCAGAAACACAAAATTTTAAAAAAAGATCAAGAATTGTAACTCAGATAATTTCTTAAATTAAAATTTTAAAAAAAGTGGAAAGAACGATTTAAAAGTTGATAAAAAAAGATGGAAGGTAAGTAAAATTGATCAGAACACGCATGACAGAAATGTTTGGATGTAAATATCCCATAATGCTCGCTGGGATGGGTCCTTTTAGTACTTATAAGACTGCAGTCCAAGTGGCAAACGCAGGCGGTATCGGCTTGACTAGCCATTGGGGTATTCTATCAAAGGTCGATCCCGAAACACATCTCATCTCTGATGCACCAAATGCAAAGCCAATTTCACCAGTAGACAAGATGAAATTTGATCTGGAATATATTGCCAAGCATGCAGACGATGGCGCCGTTTTTGGATGCAATATTCGGGTTGCTCGTATTCAGGTAGATGCGCCTCAGGTGATTCGCACCATTCTCAAGATGCGGGAACAGAACCCGAAATTAAAAGACTGTATTAAATTAATCGTGACTTCTGCCGGAGATCCAAGACCCGCTGATGAGATTATCAAGAAAAAAGCACCAGAAGTAATGCATTTTCACGTCTCTCCCTCAATTAAACTCGTTGATCATACTTTCAAATCAGGCTGTGATGGTGTAGTAGCCGTTGGAATCGAAGGTGGTGGGCATCAAAGCTATGAGCAGGTCGCAACCTCCGTATTAATTCCGGAAGTTCGCCAAAAGTACGCGGATAAAGTAATCATTGCCGGAGGCGGGATGGTCAATGGCCGCTCTCTTGCATCAGCGTTAGCTCTTGGAGCAGATGGAATTCAGATGGGATCTCGGTTTATTGCCACCAGTGACGGCGATTTCCACATAAACTGGAAGAATAAAATTCTAGAAATGACAGATGAGAGTACAATGATGTGCGACGGGGCGTTTGGTCCGATTCGATTATTCAAGAATAAATATTCCATGGGGCACCCGCTTCGTATGAGCCGAGAAGAACGCATCGCCATGGAAAAATCTCTAGGGAATGTCGAGGCGATGACCGAAAAATTCAGGGACGATATGATGCGCTATGATTTAGTCTATAGAGGTGATATTGAGAATGGCGCGGTACTCGTTGGACAGACAGTTGCTTTGATTAAGGACCTCCCGACCTGTAAAGAAGTCATCGACCGGATTATGAAAGAATGCCTCGAAACCATCAAAGAAATGAATTTGAAAGTCGCCCCCGGTATTCTTGCAGAATAAATTATCTTTTTTTTCTCCTTTTTTATTTTTTTCAAGGATTTTCAGTTAGTTGGATCAAAGTTAGATTAGGAAATTAAAAAAATGAACATATTGTGAAAATATTGGGTCCAAAAAAACGATTATTCCACGTAACCAGTTCCTTTTATAGGATCAAAATATACCTGGAATTTCTCTAGAAAATCTTTGAATCCTATTATTATTGGAACCACATCAGATGGTGTTAAAAAAGCCCTCATATTCATTTCCTCAGTCTGGTTTCCGAATTCATCATCGATTTTGGCTTTGACCAAACCCATTCTTACATTTATAAGGCATTCTTTCTTAGGAACTAATCCTCTTACATAATGTTCTCCAAGAATTTTAACATCAAATCTCTTCCATATACTGAATGGAAGAATGGTAATATAGGCTCCAGTATCAATAATAGCCTGTCTAGCTTCTGTAAAGCCTTTTTCTGTTTTGAATCTAATCCTACAGACCAATCTAAGCAGATCACGACAGTCTGGAAACTTTTCTAAAAGTTCATAATCAATAAATTTGATAAAATTTTATTTGATTCTAATAGATTGCCGCCCCTGATTCAACAAAAATTACAGGAATATATTTTCTTCCGCTAATTTTCTTCGCTTTATTTTCTACTTCCTCTATATTTTCCCCCCAACTTATTATTTCCTTCTCAACAATTGCCACCCACTTATCCTTGTATTTCTTTTGTAATTCCATATAATGCTCCTCTCCCCACCTTAAATCTTCCCAAAAATCTTTAGGTTCGATCATACTTCTCATCTAGTATCTAATGAATTTTTATTCTTATATTTTACGACTGCTTTTATCTTAATGGTTTTATTTATACTTGATTGTCTTCGTTTTCTATACTTGATCGTCTTCGTTATCTCTCTTTCTCTCCTTTTTTATAATAAGTTATCTATTTCAAAGTTAAATATTAATTAATTCTATCCAGATGATAGAATTTTATTAGCATTTTGAATAAATTACTAAATCACCCATAAATTTATTATATAACTATCAATTATCTAATTAGCTTTTTAAAATTTAGAAAAATAAAAAAGGTGTATGAAATGGAACCAATTATTTTAGTGTTATCAATAATCTCGATAATTCTTGTCGTGTTTGTTGGACTATCGGGACATCTTATTCACTCTGGTGGCGAGAAATTTCAAAAATTAAATCGATGGCACATGATCCTCGGCACTTGCACAACAGGTTTAATCGTGATTTTAGTGATATGCCTGTTCGCCCTTGAATAATGTAAAACGATGCAATCAAAGTTTTAAACGATAAATTAATAATTTTTCACAAATCCGAGATAAACTTTCATTTTTCTATTAAAATTAATAGAGTACCACGATTAAATATGATAAAAAAGAAGGCAAATTTTGTAATATGGATTTTAAACAATGCGCTGTTGAGGGCACGGGTTATTATACCCGAGCGTCTTAGATTCCCGAGAATGGCCCGGATCTTCATACCCTGGCTCTTAAGATATGCGCGAGTAATGCCTGGAATAGTACGATTAACGGCGGCATATATAAAATCATCAATAATACGAAAAGAAGAATTAAAAAGAGGATTGCAAGTACCGCCATTTCTTATCATAAGCATCACTGCAAAATGTAATTTAAAATGTGCGGGATGCTATGCCGTTGCTACAGGAACTGTCTGTGACCATAAAGAAAACTCGCTTGAGCTGGAGCAATGGCGCAAGATAATACAACAGGCAAAGGAGTTAGGCGTCTTCGGCTTTATCATTGCAGGAGGAGAACCTTTCATAATACCCAATCTATTACAACTAAGTGAAGAGTTCAAAGATCGATTATTTCTGATATTCACGAATGGCACCTTGTTAAAAGAGCACGATTTTGAGCGCTTAAGAAATAGAAAATTGACGAATACAATAATTGTGGTGAGTATAGAGGGCGATCAGGAAATCACGAACAGAAGGCGAGGGACTGGCGTTTATAAAAAGGTTATAAGCACCATTAAGCACTTAGATCACGTAGGAATTATTAGTGGAATATCCGTAACCATAAATCGAACCAATTTTAAATATTGGATGAATGAAAAGAATATTGACGCTCTAATAGCAAGCGGCGTGCGATTAGGTTTTTTCCTGGAGTACATCCCAGTCGATAATAATACGGATTTGATGCTCTCTAATAAGGAGCGACGGAAGTTTCGGCAAATGATCCTAACTTTTCGGGAAACCAAACAGATATTTCTCGTGCATTCGCCAGGGGATGAAGAATTGATGAGAGGATGTGTGTCCGCCGGTAGAGGATTTGCTCATATAACTCCTTCTGGAGATTTGACACCCTGCCCCGTTTCTAATATAGCCACGCATAACTTATTAACATCAACCTTACGAGAAGGATTAAAGAGCCCCTTATTTAAAATAATCAGAGAAACTGAACATTTATTAGAGACGAATGGCTCGCCCTGTGCCCTCTTTGCCCATCCGAACGAAGTAGAGGAATTAACCAAGAAAGTCTATGCCTATAGAACAAGTGTTTAAAAAGGCAATTTTTTCCACTTACTTGATATATTCTCGGGTTTTATCTAGTTGTAAACTTCTTTTGGAGTCTTTTCATGCCGTCTATTCGGGAAATTGTGCGAGTTTCCGTGAGTCAGCCGACCATAGAAGGTGCAGGAGTGCACTTAAAAAGGGTCTTTGGAAATTACGATTTGAATCAATTAGATCCGTTTTTATTGCTGGATGATTTCCATTCCAATGATCCAAAGGATTATATTGCAGGATTCCCTTGGCATCCCCATCGCGGGATCGAGACGATCACGTATATGCTCTACGGTACAATGGAACATGGAGATAGTTTAGGCGATGGTGGGGTAATTCATGCTGGGGACTGCCAGTGGATGACTGCAGGCTCTGGAATTATTCACCAAGAAATGCCAAAAGGAAATGGATTATTATGGGGCTTCCAGCTCTGGGCTAATCTCCCCGCTTCTCATAAGATGATGGATCCCCGATATCGCGAAATCAAGAAAGAGCAAATACCCCAAGTTACTCTCCAAAAAGGCGTGAGCGCAAAAATAATCAGCGGGACAATAAATGGGGTAAAGGGACCCGTGCAGGACATTATCACTGATCCAGAATATTTGGATATCTCAATTTCTCCGAATACCCTCTTCACTCAGCCCGTGAAAAAGGGGCATACGGTTTTTGCGTATGTAATAGAGGGGGAGGGATCATTTGAAGACAAAGGAAAATTAATTGGTGCCGAACATCTTATAATATTTGGGGATGGTGATAGGATAAACATTTCTTCTGTTAAGAATCCCGTCCGATTTCTCTTAATTTCCGGCAAACCTCTTAAAGAAACAGTAGCTTGGTACGGGCCAATCGTCATGAATACTAAAAAAGAGCTCAGGTTAGCTTTTGAAGAGTATCAAAACGGTACATTTATTAAATATCGAAAGAAGAAATAGGATTCAAGTTAATTGAAAATCGTAAAAAAAAGGGAGGATCTGGTTAGAATAAAGTATAGCCATAGTTCCCGAACGGCATCAGCATCACTAGACCCCACGAAAGAATTAACGTAATATAGATTGCCGGGGCGAGCAAATTCCGACCTGAATAAAGATAAATCCAGGTAGCCAGGAGCTCTAAGACCGGAAAAGCAATGAGGAGTATCATTAAGACGAGGGTGGCGAAACCGAGGTTAAGAAAAATAACCGGAATAAACAAGAGTGTTTTAGCGAGTGTACTCAAAAGGACTACCTTGATACATTCTTTAATCCGTCCTTTACCAATATAGGATTGCATATTGCGAATGTAAAGCTGGTCAAAGAAGACATAGGGAAAGAGTAGAAAAGCCAGAGTACTCCATGCACCAATTTCCCGCGTCGTGGGTAAAAGATCGAACATGCTCCAGTGTAATATAGCCGTTAGTGTCCCAAAAGTGTATAGAAAGATGATAACTCCAAACAGAGTAGAAGAACGGAAGTTATGCGAGATATCCTCTTTAATTCGCCGGAGGTATGGGCGCGAATCCTTCTCAATGAATCGGTGTATGAAATAAAAGACGGTAACAAGACCAATGGCCAGTCCCATGAAGAGCCCCAGGAAGGCCCCCGACATAATAAGGTTGACACTGGATATGAAAATGTTACTTAGAGGAATAATGAGTAGAAATGCAATGACATTGACCAGGCAATAACCACCAATATACCCGATTAGCCTTCGCTTAGCTGCTGGATCAGATATCTTCTTTGGATTTTCGGATTTATTTTTATAGATCAAGGGTTTCATGTAGGGAACAAAAGCGAAAAAGCCTAAGATAGAACCAAAAGCTGCCAGAATGATGAATAGTTGCCGCCAATTATCTGTAATAGGGGGCGTGCTACCGGTATGAAAACTTGCTCGGAACCAGGCACAGGTTTCATTCATAATGCCGGTATTCGCAATTTCCAAGATGTGGTCGGCACCAGGAGCGATATAGAGTTTATTAGCAGTCCCATTCGAGAAATCGCCGTAAAGAACTCCCGCTTCAACGGTTTCAAGGCCCGTTGCATTTTTAAGGAAATTAAGGGCTTCCGATTCAGTAAAAAGTTCCTCTAACCCCCCCATCGCGATAAGCAAATTGGAAATGGCTGTACCATTAATGGCGTAGCGCGTATCATTCGAGCCCACCATTCCAATAGTGACAGTAGCATTGATTTCAGTGTCGTACAAAATTGCTGTACCCATCACGGCGGCGCCTCCCATAGAATGTCCTACAAGACCAATGCTCTCATTATTGACATAGTCTAAACTTCTCAAATACTGAACCGCAGCATAAACATCATCTATTAATTTGTTATCTTCTCCATACAGATTCCGCTCTTCCCCGAGGTTGCCTCCAGATTCACCGTGCCCCCGGAAGTCAATAGCAATAACCACAAACCCGCACTTCACCAGTTCAAGTGAAATGCCTTGCATCGCTTGTTTATTGGCTGTAAAACCATGACAGACCACAATACCAGGGAGATTTCCCGATCCAATAT
This sequence comes from uncultured archaeon, assembly GCA_964353755.1. Lineage (GTDB taxonomy): Archaea > Asgardarchaeota > Lokiarchaeia > Helarchaeales > HEL-GB-A > CAYGYC01. The sequence goes on from CAYGYC010000066.1 coordinate 15,255, forward strand.
CTTTTGGCGTATAGACCAAACTAGCCAGTTGGGTGCCATCTGCACTCACTAATGTCTGGGTTCTAATCGTATAAGACCCTGCAAAATACGTGAAATATATTGCCCCAGCAATACCCACACTAACGAGAATTATGCTGAGAAGTAAAACTAGTTTTTTAAAACGCATATGAGATAATTTGGCTTTCTTATTTAAGTAAGTTTTCTTGATAGTTCAGGAAAAGTTAATAAAAGTTAAAAAGTTTTTTATTTGTATGGATTAATAAAGACAGAGCCGTGCATGAAACAATGGGAAT
>CAYGYC010000067.1:0-15271 GCA_964353755.1 uncultured archaeon
GCATTGACAATCGAAGCAAAGTTATCGTCGGTGAGGATCATATTGGCGGCTTCCTTGGCCACATCACTGCCACTGATGCCCATGGCAACGCCAATATTGGCTTTTTTCAGCGCTGGCGCGTCATTGACGCCATCACCCGTCATAGCCACAAATTCATCAGCATCTTTAAGCGCTTTAATAATATCCAATTTTTGGTCTGGGGAAGTCCTGCTAATGATATTTACAGCCGCATCCGCTAAAATCTCTTCATAAAGTCCTTGATCTTTTAATTGAGTTAATTCTTTACCTGTAATGATTCCTTTCACATTGCGAGCCTTATCACCAAATGAAAGCCCAATAGCCTTGCCAATAGCTGCCGCAGTTTCAGGATGATCGCCTGTAACCATTATAACTCTAATTCCCGCCCTATAGCATTCAGCAATGGCGTCCGCCGTTTCAGCTCTTGGAGGATCATATAAACCGAGCAATCCTATAAATTTAAACTTGAAATCATGCTGCATTTTGGGGGTATTTTCTAACTGAGCCCAATCCATTTCAGCAGCCGCTACCCCTAAAACGCGAAAGCCGTCAGCTGCCATTTCCACAATTGCGTCATGGACAATTTGTTTCTCTCGTTCCATCATATGACAGAGATCGATAACAGCTTCTGGCGCGCCTTTCATAGCCACATTTATTAGGTTTTTACCGTCGGCATCTTCTTTGTGAATCCAAATATGAGTAGTTGCAGGCAATTCTGGTGTCAGTTCGTAATGTTTAAATATTTTCCAATCGGCGGGAATAGCCAGTTCATTATGACGCCACGCATACCGATTTGCTACGTCATGGAAAGCCATTTCCATAGGATCAAAAGGATTGGGTTCGCTTGCCAAAACTGCATAGTGCGCTAATATGTCTAATTGATAGGGCAAATCCATTTCAGTCTTCTGGTCATCTTTCTCAGGCAGTTTCCTTAACTTTTCTTCAATATCTGCAAGGTTAAAAATTAGTCCACCCTTTATAACACACTCTTCTACACAGGAAGCACATTCCGATTTCGGAATTTGTAATACGGAACGGGGTTTTTTAATTACATCTCCTTGTTTATAATCTTTAATGCAGAAATCATCATCGAATTCTTCTTTATGTTTTACATCTTTATGTTTAACATAGACTATATCGGTTCGGAATTCCTTTTCTGCAATAGAAGCAGTTCTCACGGTCGGGAATACTGCCAATGAGGCGACTTTCATTTTGTTTTCGGTTAAAGTGCCTGTTTTATCAGTGCATAATACCGTTATTGCCCCCAAGGCTTCAATTGCTGGAACCCGACGGGCTAACACTTTTTTCGCGGCGATTCGATATCCCCCTAAAGCCAAAAAAATGGTTAAAACAATGGGAAATTCTTCTGGAATTAGGGCAAGGGCCAATGAAATACCTGAAAGGATCCCGGGAACCAACTGCTTGAGCCATACCACATAATATACCACAACAATAATACAGCTAATTAGGGCTATCAGCCCTATTCGTTTTACTAATGAACTTGTATGCTTTTGTAAGGGCGTTTTTTCTAATTCAATTTCATGTAATCGTTGACTAATGCGACCCATTTCAGTATTTTTACCTGTTTTAATTACCTGGGCCACTCCACGTCCTGCGACAACCCTAGTACCAGCATAGATATAGTAATTTACCGAATCTTCGGAGGGGATCCTTTGAAGGTCCATTATTTTTTCTCTGGCGGTTGCTCGTTTCTCGATTGAAAGGGATTCCCCTGTTAGAAGGCTTTCATCAATTTTGAGATTATTTGCACTTAAGAGAATCGCATCTGCAGGGACCACATCACCCTCTTTGATAAAAATAATATCGTCTAAAACAACATCCCGTCCAGGAATACGCTTTCCAATTCCACTTCGTAACACACTAGCTCGGGGCGATGACATCGCTCGTAAAGCTTCAACAGCTCGCGAACTGCGGACTTCTTGATAAATATCAATTCCAATAATTACTCCAATAAAGGTCATTAAGACTAAGCCTTCAGTTAAACTCCTCTCAATAAAAATATAGAGAAGCGCACCTAATAAAAGCAAGATAAAAACTGGTTCACTTATTACATCTTTTAATGTGGTCCAAATTGACCCCACCTTTTCAGAAGTAAACTCATTGTGCCCATCTCGTATTAACCGTTCTGCTGCGGTCGCATCAGTTAGTCCTATAACATCTCTTAACTCAATGGGATCAAATATTGGACCCTCTGAAATGAGATCATAATCTATTTTTTTATTTGTCATAATTCGAATCCAGTTGTAGTTTCTACTTTAATTCATCTAAGTGATTCTGTGGATAATCCAGTGGAAGTAACCTTCATTATTCCCCTCCCAGACAAAGTTGTTTCTCCCATATATACCCCTGATTTTTCAAAGAATTTTCACCACTCCTTCCCTAGTACGCCTCTTGCCGTGTGTAACGCAATTGATTCAAATCTAAAAATGTAAAATCTTTCTTTCTCATAGTATGCGTAAGATAGTCAGTTAAAATAGCTTAAAGGATTTACGCCTAATGTAAATTGGTAAAATTTCATTTTTACTCTGTTAAATCTTTAATACAGAGGTATCTCCATTTCCCATTTTATCTAAAGCCGCTTCTATTTCAAGCGTCTGTATAGTATTAATAGAAAATTTATTTATCCCATCGATATCCAATGGATAATTAAGTAAATTGCGACTGGAACCATCAATGTTAGATGGGGGTATCGTATGAAATCCCGTTTTTTACCACGGATAAATGAAAAGAGAATCCCTGTTACTATTTGAATAAAACCCTAATTTTTTATGCGAAAGAATTATATGTTCTTTTCAAAAAGTATTGTGATATTTTAGTATTCCACCTTAAATAAAGAGTTTAAATCAAGTTTGTATTAATTGCCGTTTGATTTAATAAAATTTTTAAATCTTGATTCTTTAAAAAATACAAGTTGAATAATATATGATTTATCAGTATAGAACCAGAGATAATCGCCCATTTTTCTACATGGTTTCCACATTTGTCCCTTATATTCATTCATGAGTTAGATTTAGGATGATTTGTTATGTCCAAACCATCTGAACCTTCACCGCTTATAGAAGCAGCAACAAGAGTGACGACTCAGTTGGAATTACCTCGTTCAGAAATCCTGTTGTTGCTTGAAACGGGGCAAGATGGTTTAACCTCAGAGGAAGCAGACCGAAGGGGCAAAATTTTTGGTCGGAATGCCTTGCCAGAAAAAGGTGGAATTCCATTCTGGAAATTAATTTTGTATCAATTTAACAACATACCTATCATTCTTCTCCTTATTGCAGCATCCATTTCATTCCTTATCTTTTTTATTTTAGGGGAGGGCTCACAAATCATAGATGGCGTTGCGATTATGGTGGCAATTGCTATTGTCACGATCCTCGGATTTCGGTCTGAGTGGAATTCCCAGAACGCTATGAAAGCCTTAAAGAAATTGAGCGTTCCTAAGGCGCGAGTCATTCGTAATAAAAAAGAAAGCGAAATCAATTCCGAAGGGTTAGTACCCGGTGATATCATCCTATTAAAAACAGGAAGTCGGATTCCTGCCGATGCACGAATCTTAGAAGCATATGAGCTCGAGGTCGATGAAAGTTTTCTTACTGGTGAATCGATGCCAGCTCCTAAGGATAGTAATGCGCTTATATCGAAAGAATCTGCTCTTGCAGAACGAAAAAATATGCTTTTCATGGGAACGACCTTAATGAAAGGTACTGCAAAAGCGGTGATAGTAGCCATCGGTCAACAAACGCAAATGGGACGGATAGCTAAATTAACCTCTGAGGTAGAAGAACATAAAACACCACTCCAATTACGGCTTGATAAATTAGGTAAAAAAATTGGGTGGATTGGCATCAGCGTATGCATGCTGGTATTTGTAGTCGGTCTGGTTGTCTTTTTAATTCTCAATCCTACTGCTTCTTCTATTGTGTTGGAGGAACACATTCTTCTGTTATTTACTACGGCTGTTGCGCTTGCCGTGGCGGCCATCCCAGAAGGTCTCCCGATTGTGGTAACGATTATCCTCTCTCTTGGAACATCCAGGATGGCTAAGCGAAATGCTATAATAACCCGACTGAATTCGGTGGAAACCCTTGGATGTACTCGCACAATTTGTAGCGATAAAACGGGCACACTCACTCAAAATAGCATGACCGTTCGCCATGTTGTCCTTGGAGATTGGTGTGACTATAAAGTGACAGGGGATGCTTATGAGCCCCAAGGAGAATTTTACTGTGCAGAAGATCAAGCGGTGGAAAGCACCAAATTTCAAAAATTAATTGAAATTGGCGTTCGATGTAACGATAGTATACTCACAAAGGATAAAGAAGGACGCATTAATATTCTGGGATCAGCGATTGAAGGCGCATTGCTTATTTTAGCTTACAAGGCAGGGCAAGATCCAACACGGCTTAAAACGCAGGATGTCACTTATGTGGGGCAAGTTCCTTTCAATTCAGAAAAAAAGCGTATGGTCAGCGTTTGTAGGACGCCTACAGGCAACCTTGCATATATAAAGGGCGCACCGGAAGCTTTATTGAGTCTATTCACAAAAATTGATGTTAATAATGAAATTCGCGAATTCACCGATGCAGATCGGGCCACTTACATTAAAGAATTTGAAAAATATGCTGATCAGGCTCTTTATATTCTTGCGTTAGGCTACAAACAGTTGCCCGAGAATTTTTCTCATGACCCGTCTCGGAATCTTGAGGAGGAAATTGATATCAGTTCAGGCTTCATATTCGTTGGCTTCGTTGGAGTGCAGGATCCGCCACGCCCTGAAGTGAAGGATTCTATACGGCTTTGCCATGAGGCGGGCATTGATGTAGTTATGATTACGGGGGATAACGCTAGAACCGCTCGAGTAATTGCACAGGAACTTGAAATTCTCCGTGATCCCGACCGCGAAATAATTCTTAATGGCTCTGAAATTGACCAGCTGACGAATGAACAATTGGACGGAAAAATTAATGAAACGCGTATTTGTAGCAGGGTAACTCCGGAGCACAAGCTTAGAATCGTTCAATCTCTTCAGCGAACGGATCATGTCGCGGCTATGACCGGAGATGGGGTTAATGATGTCCCAGCTCTGAAGCAGGCAGATATTGGCGTTGCAATGGGGTCAGGAACTGATGTTGCTAAATCTGCGGGAACTATGATTCTAGTGGATAATAATTTTACCACTATTGTAGCTGCTGTGGAAGAAGGTCGTGGTATTTATAGCAATATAAAGAAATTCATACAATTTCAACTTTCAACGACGGTATCCAGTATTCTTATTGTTTTCACCATGGCTATATTTGGCTGGGACACTCTTCTTCCGCTCCAATTATTATGGATCAATATTATAATGGATGGACCTCCTGCCCAATCGCTGGGGGTTGAACTCAAGGAACCTGATATTATGAAACAACCTCCCCGTCCCTATAATGAGGAGGTGATTTCGTCCCACATGTGGACCCGTATCGTATATTCAGCTATCTTGAGAACTGTTATTGTTTTAAGCCTTTATTTGATATATAGAAGCGGTTTCGGAGGATTATCGCCAGAAAAAGCGCTTACCATTGCTTTCACAAGTTTCATATTTCTTCAACTATTCAATGCCTATAACTTCCGGTCATCCACTCGCTCTATTTTCTCACTCCCCCCCAACAAAATGCTTTATATCACCACAGGCTTTTGTGCACTCATTCAGGTGTTAATCATATACTTCACGCCACCCGATTCCGTTTTTTACGTGCACCCCCTAGCTCTTCTGGATTGGGGAATCATTTTAGCGGCTGCAAGCCTTATTATTATAGTCGAAGAGATTCGAAAAGCGTTCTTAAGGGCTAGAATCAACAAATAAACTCCTACCAAAAGAAAAATTTAACGAAAATATCTAATTAATAACTATCTTAAAATATTATTTGAAATTTTTTTTCGGGCGGATTAATTGTTAAAAGCCAATAGTACAAAATTTTTCACCCGTTTCATGATACTACAAGTTATACTGATGGGAGTTCTTTTTACCGCAGCACAAGTGTTTGGACTAATTGAAGCACAGATGTTCAACACCTATTTAGATCATGTATTGCATTTGGAAGCAATCTTCATCACACTCATGGTAATTTTTTCTGCACTTGTTGGGCTTATTACAAATATTATTTTTGGTATTATGTCTGACAATACTAGGAGCAAATTTGGGCGGCGCCGCCCCTTCATCCTCTTTGGAGGTTTCATAGCTGGCATTTCGATGATTGTCTATGCCTACTCAGAGAGTTTCCTGATGGCGCTCCTTATTGATGCCATTGCCATTGGTGCCGCTTCGAATTCGTATTATGTGGCTCAACGCGCCTTGATTCCCGATCTAATAGATATTAATCACCGCGGGCGCGTTAATGGAATCATAAATAACTTTGGTACTATCGGCTATGCCGTAGGCGTTGCCTTATTCCTTCTGCTCAATGAATTTTATGGGATTCCAGACCCGGAAGGTGGAACCATAATTACGCAAGCGGGATATTTATTCGCCTTGACTATTGGCGGCATCCTCTTTATTATCGTTGCATTCATCGGATTTATTGGAATCAAAGAGATAAAAGCCTCCGAACTCCCTCCCAAACGCCCTTTTCTCCAAGATTTTAAAAGTATTTTCAATATTAGCGAACTCCGGAAGAATCGGGAATTATATAAATTCATCATCGCCTTCACAATTTTTCAGGCGGGGAATTCCGTCTTTCTGCCGTTCATGTTTATTTATATCTTTGACTTGGGATTTTCTACCACTACGATACTTTTACTCATTGGTATTGCGGCCCCAATCCTGTTTCTTGTCACCTATCTTTTAGGGCATTTTGCCGATAAAACCAATTTCGGGCGTAAAAGACTCTTAACCCCTACAATTCTCATCGGCAGCTCTGGTTTTTTCCTGATCCCCTTCTTAGCGATGACCCCTGAACCTATTATCCCGCTTTATATCCTCATCTTTACTTTATTGTTGATGATGCTCATATCAATTATGACGCCCTTGAATGCGTGGTGTCAAGATCTGCTGCCGGAAAATCAACGTGGAAAATTTTTGGGTATCTTAAATATCACTAATACGCTCTCGCAAGTTATCGGTGTAACGGTGGGTGGAATTGTCGCTACTCTGGGGGGTATCACTTGGATTTTTGCTTTTGCCCCTCTCTTCTATCTAGGCTCTATCCCCCTCTTTTGGACTATTAAAGAAACGCTGCCGGCGAAAATAACATCAGTTTCCTTGTAACTCTGATCATGAAATTCTCTCTCATATGTCAGCATATGAAACATAAGGATGATCTATTTATGTGAGGATTTCGTGAAGCTCCTTGAACAAACAATGGCAACAATATGCAGAAAAATATCAGAAAATCGGAATCACTCATGGATAAGGTGCTGTTATTTCGCAATTTACTTGATAATATTTAGCTTTTCAATGATGTATTTTGTTCTAGGATGCCTAATAGATTCCAAAAATATAATAATTTTCTTAATTTTAATCTTTTGTTTTTTACTACCTTTATCTATCGTGATCTCCGCCAAAGAAATACAAACCCCAAACCAAAAACTTCCCTCCAAGCCCCATGATGATATTGATTTTCCAATTTCGCATTTCTATCAACCACTTTTAATTGAAAAATCCATAAAAAACACGGATTTCAACGGCTGGTGTATGGTTTGTAAGTTAGAGATAGATTTCAATGAACTCACTTTAGAGTGTCCTGAGTGCGAAGCAAAGGCGCATAAACTGCATTTATTGGAATGGGTTAAAATTAAGGGCTATTGTCCCCATTGCGGAGCAATTCTGAAGTATATGAATTTTATGGACGTAATCGATTCAACCAATTTGAATTGGATTGAAATTTAGATTATATTTGCGTATTATCTGCTTAAAAATTGAAAATAAGCTCATTCAATCTAGCCTGTTCATAGATAACGAAAAGTAATCACGACTAAAACAATCTTAAATATGAGATTATGAATATAAAGTAATGATGAATAGAAAACTTTTTAGAACAGCCGTTCGGAAAACGCGACGACATAAAAGATAGATTTTTGAGTTGTTGAAAGGGGCTTTCATAGATCACATCCTTTCTGGCTTTTTCCCGACTTTTAGATAGCATAAATTGGATTCTGCTTGTTATCCGATTAAGGATAGGTATAGGTGGTCCCGGGATTGTTACTTGAGGTATAAGTCGATGAGCCCGTTTGTGCGTTATAGGTATAGGTGCCCGTGAAGGTAGTGGCACCGGTGGTTGAAAAACTTGTGACATTCCCCTGAACCCTGGAATCAGGTCTCGAAGAGGGAGTTGATGGTTTATTTTCAGGAGGAGGACCATTTCGGAGATATGCAAATTGACCGCCATCGGGCGTCCCATTCCAATCGGCGCCTGCCACCGTCCCCAAATTTGCAGTATGCGTCCGGGTTACCGTATAACTGAGGATCTGATCACATCCCGTTTTATTCATGATTTGTTTTTCTAAATCGTTTCGATCAACATAGTGTTTATCGGGGGTTGTCGTTTTATCATTCTTGGGGTCATGAAGGGTGAATGCTTCCCAATAGTCATAGGTGAACGAATGCGGCCCGTTTTTGCACTGGACCGTGACCGTGATCACCACATGGACCACAATGACTTGATCAGGCGCTGGCGTAATAGTACAGGGCACTTCAAAAACAATGTCATACGAGTATCCATTTTCATATAAGGGATTTTCCGATTCATAATCGCCCATGGTTCGCCACCACTTGACGGTTGGAGGAATCTGAACGGGAACTGGCGGAGGAGGGGTCGAAACCGGCGGGGTGGTGGGAGTAGAAGTTGTAACGGTTGGAGGGGCAGGCGCAGGCGTTGTTTTATCACCAATCTCATACTCTGTAGATCGGGGCGATTTTCTAGTATAGTAGTACACCGTCCCAAGCGAGATTATCGTTCCGATGATGAAAATTATCCAAATCCACCATGAATCTCCCTGCGGTCGCTCGCCGATAATTTCAATATCATCAATATACCACCCAGTTCCATGAATAATATCAGCTCCTGTCTCTCCAAATACGAAAGTCACCTGAAAATCACTATTATTAATGCCTATCGCACTTAAATCAATAATAACCTGGCGCCACAATCCCGTTGAGTTGTAAGCCCAGCCCTTTTCATTTGGGTGTCCGGTATAAGCGAGCCCAGCAACTACATAGAAATTCAAATCACCTGAAACGGCAGACGGATAATCGTTCAATGGATTGATAAAATCTGATCCATTCCAGAGATAAATGCCGCCCCCGTCATTCAGACTGTCAGAAAAATAATAATACTGGTAGAAACTCAAGTGGATATTACTGTACCCCTCAAGATTCACCACAGGCATCGTGGCTTCAATTTGCTGATTCACATTATCCGTATAACCAAGACCTGTACTTAATTCGGTCCCAAGACCCTTTAGATTTCCGGAATGATCTGTGGGCATTGATCCAATCTCCCAAGTGTCAGTGTTTGGTATTAAAGTCCAACCATCTACTGGTGGTGCAAAGTCTTCCGAATATAGCGTAACCTGTTGATTCCCACGTACTGAGCCTATCAAATTCAGCGAAATAAGCCAAATACTAAATACCGCTAATACCATGATCAAGGAATTCTTCTTCATCAAGATACGCTCCCTATAAAAAAATTTAACCTTCGATCGATACCTTGTATCCACAATAATGACACTCTTGATTAATGAATTCTTGATAGGAACCATAATTGGCGCCACAATTTTGGCATTGATCGTAAAAATGGGTAACATCTTGTAAGGATTGATAAATTTTTTGTATTCCAGTGAGCAAATCTTGGCATATTGTTTCAGACTTTTTTATCGATTCAGAAAAGGATTCTATGAAAAGAATAGCATAGGTTTTAAGAGATTCAGAACCGCCCCCATACAAATAATCAAAGAGAAAGAGTGGCTCCATGCCTTTTTTCGCTAAGTATTTCCGAGTACACCAAAAATCAGTTCCCGAGCTTTTACTCTTCTCCATAACGAGGATATACCGATCAAAGATTCCGGCGAGTAATTTGTTAAATGACACGTGTTCAATGTCATTAAAGGCTAGTTTTCGTTTCACGCCGTGCCATTCATGGGATTTTATTTTTTGAAATACGTTTAATACCTCGGGTTTTCGAGAAGGGATTTCTTCGCCCGTTATAATTAAGTAAAGATCCGCGAAAAAGTCATCAAAATTCCTTTTTCCCAATTTAACACCGCGATATTTCCGTAGGTCTTCTCGGACCTCTTTAAAATCATGGAAAATCGGAATAATTTTCTTTCTGTTCTCTTCCGCCATTTTTATTTCGGATGAAACCGCCGTTGAATTCATAGATAATTTGGAGCAAAAAATAAGGACAAGATCGCACATCCCCACTTTTTTTTCCATATATTCAGGAATCGTTATAGAGGAATCGCAGTCCCGATTCCAATAGTATACTTTTTCTACGGTTGGATATTTTTCTAATTCGGTTACAATTCGGGGGATAGAAAATGAATCAAGATCTTCAATGGCATAACTTATAAAAACTTTTAGAACAGAAATTTCCTTGATTCGCCAACTCAAATCCTTTAGCCTTCGTTGAAAAAATTTGTTTTAATAAATTTCAGCCTTCATTGAAATATAAAAGTCTTTGCTATTACTCATTTTCAAGTTTGCTAGTGGAACCTTTGCAATTTAAATATTTAGTGGGATAATGTGGAAAAGAAGTTACTAAACTTTATTGATCAAATCGATATCCGATTTTGAATTCCAAGGTTTCATTTATGAATATTTCTCAAAAAAAGGAGGCAATTAAAGAGGCGTAGACATAAATACCGTTTGCCGCCATATTGAAAAACAAATGTGAATCATTACTTAATGTCGTATCATTTTAGGTCGATTCATCATTGGTCGGTAGCTCGTGCCTTTTCTAACGGACGTTACTTTTTTCTATCGGAAATTAACCGATAAAAATATCCCATAAAAATATTCTGATAAACGGGCTGAAAAAAAAAGCCGAAAATTCCCGTTCGGACCTAAAATACTAAGATAAAAATGAAAAATTCTATGCTAAATCACAAAAAAAGCAAAAAAAGTTGAAAAAAAGAGAAAAAACTTTATTGGGTTTTTAATTTCGCAATCAAGAGTTTCAAATCGGATAACGGGATCTCTTGCGCGAGTTTCCCGAGCGAAATGATGGTTTCTTGGTCCAATCCGGGAGGGATTAACTTGCTTTTTTTAAATTCCTTTAATTCTTTCTTTGTCGTTAAGTAATCCTCGCGGAAAGAATCGAATTGAACGAATTTCCCTTCGAGATTATCGATCTTGGTTTTTAACATCGCGTTTTCCTTTCGGATATCTTGCTCGACCGCTAATTTGTGTTTATATTCATTTCCGAGTCCTAAGACCTCAAAAATCTTCGGATAATATTCAATGAGTTTCGGAATCTTATCTTTGACAAAATTCGGATCGGTCTTAATTTCTTGTATTTGTTGGGTCCAAATTTGATCTAAGTTTTTTGTTAATACCTCTTCTAACAGGGTAGCGGCGAGTTGCCGGATATATTTCGGGATGGTCTTTGCGTTTAATCCGTTTTGCTCGAGCACATAACGAAATTCATCGGAGATCGTCCGTTCGTCAATCTGAAAGATGGGGTCATTGGGCGTTATCGGAGTTTCTTGATTATTTTCGCGTTTCAGATTTTCCAGATTGACAAATTCCTTAATTTCATCGTAGAGTATATCATGAATCACATTGAAGATTTTTCCGCCTTTCCGTTCGGTTTTTGATCGGGGCTTATAGATATAATAAAACGGATCATTACATTTCTTAAAGTCATTAAGTCGTAATTCAACGATATCCGCAGGATTCAGTCCCCCTAATAAGAAATGGACTTTCAGGATTAACGCATATTTCTGATTCAATTTCGCATAAAGTTTCTCCACATCTTCCCGCGTAATTTCTACTTCTTCAACGGACGCGTTAGTATCAATTTTCGGCATATTTTTGGGATTCGCGTCGTATCCAATTTTACTTAATAGACCTTGTAAATTCCACACATAAACGCGAAGGGTGTTCTTGATAATTTCGATATTCCTACCCGGATTCTTTGCAAGTTTCTTTGGGGCTTCTTTCTCAATCCAAGCATTCAAATAATCCGCTTTTTTATTCTTATCCAGCGCAATAAAATTATTCCATTCGGCCGAACCTTCTTTTATATGAGGGAAAATGGTTTTCAATGCCAATAAAGCCCGTCATAAGGTTTTCTCTTGCTTATCATTCATTCGGTTATCTTCTAACCATTCTTTGATTTTCGGTGATTCTTTCAAATAGTCTAAATCTTTTGTAACCTTAGCCATTTAAATCACCTAAGTTTTCCAATTATACTATAAGAAAGGTAATCCATAAAGTTTAATGATTTTTTTCCCATATTAATGATATAAGTTTTTTTATTGCATTGTTTAAACCAAAAAAAGTTGGGATCTGATCATGAACACGCAAGAAGGAAATCGAAATAATCCGTATTCATTTGACGATTATTTGTTAGTTCGGAATCAGTTCAATTTTTATCGTGATGATGAATTCTTGCAGGCATTAATAAAACACTACACGGGCGCTGAATTTGCGAATATAGACAAAGAACTGCGGGAATTGTCCGATAGGGTGTCTTTTAAATGGCGCGATCTTGCGGATGACGCCACAAAACTTGAGAATCGCATCAAATGCACTTTAGTGCACCATTATGATGCTTATCGACACAGGATCGATAGGATAGAGCGGTGCGCCGAAACTGAAACCTTAGAACGGGAAATATTTGCACTTGGACTTTTTAATCCGCGGAAAAATACATCTTGGAGTCGCTTTTGTAAACTATTCCTTCTCTATGAACTCGGAGAAATTGGCGTGATGTGTCCCATCACATGTACTCATGGCATGATTTCACTTATGTCCCAATATGAAACCAGTTTAGATCCTACGGCTCGTACCATGCTCACACACCTCCGGGATGGAATAAATGGGGCATATGCTATTGGTGCTCAATTCATCAGTGAAATTCAAGGCGGAAGTGATGTACCAGCAAATCTTGTCGAAGCAATATTCGAAAAAGAAAGTGAAGCCGATGAAATTTCCAATTGCTGGCGAATTTACGGCACGAAATTCTTTTGTTCCGCGATTCAATGTGATTATGCGGTCGTATCTGCAAAGCCGAAGGGAACCCCCTCTTCCGCACGAATTGCCGCTTTTGTTGTGCCTTCATGGCTCCCCGGTAATAAAGAAAAAGAACTTAGAAATTCTTTTACCATTGATAGACTCAAACAAAAGCTCGGCACGGCAGAACTTCCAACAGCAGAACTTACCTATAACGGCTCGGTAGCATATCCAATTGGTCCTCTCGAAAATGGGTTGGCCGATATTGTGGGGATAGTTCTTTCATTATCGCGCCTCCATATTGGCTTCGGCGCGGCAGCTGGTGGGCTCCGCGTTGCCCGAGAAGCTATGTTATATGCACAATTTCGAACGGCTTTCGGAATTAACGTGGCTCTGTTTCCGATGCTGATCAATCAACTCAATAAACTCGAGATTTCTACCAAAGCAGCAGCGGCTGCAGCTTTTAAGATTGCTGCGGAATTTATTGCCTTAGGGGAACGATTAACCGCAGGAATGAAAGATTTACTTAAAATTAAGGCCCTCAATGAACGTAAGAGGCGTTTTAGATTGCGTGAATTGATAATGCTCCAAAAACTCGTAGTGGCGTATGAAGCCCCTGAAATGATCAGACTGGCCATTTCTTTCTTCGGGGGTCACGGAATTATGGAGGATTTCTCATGCTTCCCTCGATTTCACCGGGATGCCTTAATTATGGAATTATGGGAAGGCCCACGGAATGTCTTGCTCACGCAAATCCACCGTGATTTTCAAAGGGTAGCGGACTGGTATCCTGCAGATGAATTTGCTCGGGATATCCTCTTGGGGGTAGATGCGGATATTGTGGAACCGATGGCTGCTGAATTTCTGAGGCTGATATCACATAAAAGCTTATTAACGACTGATCCGGAAACGCTGGCAATCTGTGGTGATTGGGAAAAATTCTCCTCCGAATTATTCCGAGCTTATCAAATGCAAGCTCTCGCGGAGCTCAATTATCAAGGCAAATCCGTTCAATTTTCGCATCTATTGCGTAAATTCAAGAAACATAAAATCCCTGAAATCCCATAAATTTCGGTCTGATCTTGTCCGGCGCAATTAAGAAAATTAAACATAACTTTAAATAGATTGTTCCCTTTTTTTGAAACAGGTATGTAATGATTGAATTTCTACTTTTAGGATTTCTCTGAGCTATGGAATTTCTAAAGTTAAGAATTTGATTTTTATGTATCTAAAAAAATGTAAAAAAAAGAATAATATGGTGAAAAATAATGGGTTTTAGAAGAGATAATAACCGCGCACCTAGACAAATGTTCAAGGCCGTCTGTGCAGATTGTAAGCAAGAAACGGAAGTTCCGTTTAAACCAGATGGTGAACGACCTGTCTATTGTCGGGATTGTTATGCAAAAAGAAAGCCGAAACGATATTAAAGTCCCGGAAAACCAAAACGAGATTAAAGTCCCCATTTAAATATAATTTTAGCCTCAAAAGTTTCCTGCGGTCGGAGAAATCGTAATCCAGTCTCAATCCCTTGATTAGCTAGATTATAAGCATTAGGAATGCAGGTGTAGGGTTCTATACAGATAAACGGATGCTCCTTGGGGGCATATAAAACATAGTAATCGAAAGTTTGATCAGAAAGTACGGTTATGTTTGCCTTATTTAGGGGCTTTCTAAGCAAACAGGAAATAAAACCGTTTCTATTTTTCTTTATTTTACCAAAAAGGTCATCCATATAAATATCATTCAGTGATTTTTCTTTACGAAAATCAAAACGCGTTGGAATATTGTTTGTGCGCCCTGTTGGAAGTATATCACGCAATTCATAGATTTGTGCTGCCGGTAAACAGAGCTGCCAATCTTCACGCTTTCCAGTTAATTTGAAATAGGGGTGAATCCCATAACCGAAAGGAAATGCGTTTTTCCCGAGATTCGTAGCTTTAAAGGTTAGTTCTAATTCAGATTCTCTTAAAAGATATATAATTTCGACTTGAAAGGGAAATGGGAAAAATCTTTCAATCTCTTCATTTGAATGATAGATTGATTTTACAAATACTTCGTTGTCTGATGGTTCTGAGATTTCCTTTA
>CAYGYC010000068.1:0-15220 GCA_964353755.1 uncultured archaeon
ACTCGTAGTTGAATGTCGCTGTTCTAAAGACCTCCCGTTTGAAAATGCCCTTAAGGATCTTACCCGAATCCGCCCATTTATCGGGTGTCGCCAACGCTTCCTTGCCGACTTTCAGGACGACCGCTAAGCGGCGGGTCCAATCGGCATCGTCGAAATGCCCCTGGAACACATTGATTTGGAGGACGAGGTCATAGAGGGGATCATGATCGTCGGGATCAATTGCGCCATCCCCATCGGTGTCAGCGGAAAGCGGATTCGTGGTATATTTGTAAATTTCGTCGCAATCGCTCCACATATCGCCATCGCTATCCCAGTTGCGCGGATTGGTGAGCCAGCCGGACACGGACGCATTGAGTTCATCGCCGTCCCAGAGCCCATCCTGGTCCCAATCCGGATTAGTCGGGTTCAGTGGCATGAGAATTTCGCCCTTGAATTCTTCTAATAAGATGGAATATTCATCCAAGGGTTCACAATCTTCGGGGTGCAGGGGTTCCGCATCGATCAGGAGCCACCATTCGCCTGAGAAGCGGGTGGTCTTCTGCGTAATATCATACCCTTTAAAGAAATAGGTGCCCTCCAGACCGCCCGCGGGCTCGTCCAAGGTCGGATTGAGTTCCTCGGCGACGATGATTCCCGCTACTTTGATGAGTATGTGATTAATCCGGAGATCGGTGGTGCTCGAGAACCCGACAAAGACGGTTGCATTCTTCGCCTGCCCCCCATTGATAATGGCATCAAAAAAGAACTCCTGAGAGGTAGATAGGGTGAATTCAAGAGGGAAAAAAGATTCCAAAATCCCCCATCCATCGGGCCCTTTAACACGGGAGAAGCGTTCCCGAGTACCATACTCTCGGGTGAGGGAGACGCTCTCCGCCGAATCCAGGAGGTGGTCGTGGTCGGTATCGGGATTGCGTGGGTTCGTGGTCCACCCATCATTGCCGGGGTAATATTCCTCCCCATCACTCAAGCCATCCCCATCGGTGTCCGCTAAAGCCGGATCAGAGCGAAAGATTTCTTGGGTTGTGATTTCCTCTATCAGGGCATATAAAATTTCGACATAGCTTTCGAAGAATACCATCCCGTTCGACTTCTTATTATAGCCGCTGACAATGCGGAACATCAGCGTGCCGTCATGAATATATTCGGCTACAGTGGGTTCGTTCAACGTGACATATGCGGTCGTAGAAACGCTAAAAGTTTTATAATCGTCCCACACTTCCCCATTCCACAGTTGGAAAGACGCCGCAGAATCCGTGGCGGACACGCGCACGCGAACGGTAAGGCGATTATTGGGCGTCGTGATAGAATTAAAGACGCCGGTAAAGATGATCGGGAGTGGGGGTGTTTGGGCTTTCGTTTGACCAGACCAGGAATTTGCATCATCAATAAAGGTATTTGCAAGAGTTCCTTGAATCTCTTCGGCGTTTACCCAAGAGCTCGCCGGAAGGCTATCAGATCGCAGGGTATATTTGAGAAATCCTTCGATATGTGCATAGAAAATTTCGAGATAACTATTGCACAGGTCAGGATTAAGTTCGTCCTTATTATTGCCGCTCACAAGACGGAACTGCAGGGTTTCACCATGGATCCAGTCTGCCGCATTTTCTTCCGTGATCCGAACCACTATAATCGCATTCGTGGTCGTTTCGCTAAAAGTCGTATGCGTGACCCAACTATCCCCATCCCAGAGTTGGAAATACGCCGCCGCATCAGCAGCGGATACGCTCATATTAATGACAAATTCATTATACTGAGTTATGATGGTGTCAAACACCCCTGTAAAGGTGACAGTGGTCAGGGGAGAGGGCTGGCCCAGCGCTTGCCCGCGCCATGAATTTGCATCATCCACCTGAGTCGATTCAAGTGAACCGGTCAGTTCCAAGGCATTTACCCACGCGCTGTCTGAGGTAAGGAAATATTCATGTTTTACGGGCACATATTCTGTGATATGAGTGCGCTCATCATCATCGCTTACGCCATCCTGATCGGAATCTATGGCTACCGCAAGCCCCGCTTCTTCGAAATCGGATTGTTCATCGCCATCTGTATTAGCCTTGGTAGGATCAGTCACCTGAGCAGTCCCAGAAGGATTTTTCTCTTGGTAATCCGTCAATCCGTCGGAATCCGTATCGATTTTAAGGGGATTTGAATAGACCGGGCCAGATACGCCATTTACGGTAACTGTCCATCCAACAATGATTTCTTCCCAATCCGTTAACCCGTCGCCGTCTGTATCGGGATTGAGCGGATTTGTCCCGAGAATGACTTCACCCGTATTCGCAGTGGGATCAAGCCCATCCCACAGCCCATCACCATCCGTATCCCGATTATTTGCACTGGTATGCGTGGTTTCATACTCATATGAATCCGGCAAGAGATCTCCATCGGTATCACTCTGATCTGGTGAACTCCCGGAGATGATTTCGAATTCATTGGTCATTCCATCGCCGTCGGAATCTAAGAAGACATAAACAGTAAAATCGCTGTAACTTTGATGGCTGCTGTCGTCAGTCACGGCGACATGCCCAATGTAAGTCCGGGTCGCATCGCAATTAAGGGTAATGGAGGAGAATATCCCCTGCCCATCCGGAACCGGCTCATCGTCGAGTACCCATTCGTAGGTTAAGTCAGCCATATCCACATACGAATCCGAAGCGAAAGCCTTTAGGTCAAGGGACGTTCGAGCGCCATAAACGAGAAAACTCGAGGCAGATATGCTCGGGGGTTGATTAATAAATACTAAAGAGATTTCATTGGTAACACTGGTGGTATCGGGATCAACCACGGTGAAAATCGCATTATATGCCCCGTCATCTTCACGCGTGGTGAAAATCCGGGAAAAAATCGTCTCCGAATTATATTTCCAGCTATAAAGCAAATAGGGTTCATCAACGACGCTATCATACACATCGACTTCCGCCAGGATTGTGTTTCCCTCAACCGTTTGGAATCCAAAGGGACCATCGATGATAGGCGCCTCATCGTAAATAATGATAGGGATGGTTTGGGTTCCCACGGCCCCATTATCATCACAGACAGCTAAAGTCAGGGTATAGCTATTACTTTGGGCATAGGAATGGGTTACTTTGGGACCGACTTCGGAATATCCATCGCCAAAGGTCCAGAAATAATGCAAATCCAGTTTATCGGAAGAAGTTTCAGTGATTTGTGCTTCAAATTTCAATACCTCATCTTCAGGGCCTTCGGAAAGCCCGAATATATCCACGTAGGGAACATAATTTACTACTTGAATCAGATATCCGCGAGTCGCAGAACAATAAGGATTTTGGATGGTCAATTGTACCACATACGATCCACTGGTGGAATATGTATGACTTATATTAGCGCCACTCAGTGACGTGCCGTCTCCAAAATTCCAAACATAAAGAAGATCCTCAGGTGGAAAAACATCATAAACAAAAGAGAGGAATTCGCCCGTAAAATCCTCAAATATTTGGGTCGGCACACTGATTTCGAACTGTGGTGCCAGATGCCGAATAAAAATTCGTCCAAAGAAATTTTCGACATCGATTTTTACATAATCCGTCCCCCCATCATCATCCGCTGCCGTTACCTCTAATTGGAAGGAATTTGAAGCCTTGATGGAGACAGAAAAAGGTATTTCCGCAGGCCAAGATCCATCCGCGGGATGAAAAATATCTAGGATAGGATTCGAGTTGAGCAATACCTGACCTGTAATACTATCCGAACTCGGATCAAATATGGTGCCATTAAAAATAATGGGCCACCCCCACGAAAAGAGATACTCTTTCGGGTAAAAATTCCAAGTCCAGGTAGATTCCTGTTCCACCACAAAATTATGAAAATAAGTAAAGGAGCGGTGATCTGAGGTAGTAAAGGTAAGCCAAGTTGGATTTGCACCTATTTCCTTAGTACAATAACTGATTTCGATGCGCCATTCAACGGCTAGATCAAAGAGAAATGGGAGGGTTATGGCTTGCGATTTAGGATCGCCCGGAATGCGATCTAACGTGAAATTAGCCACCACGATGCCATTCCCCAGCACTTTTAAGGTAATTGCATTTTTTGGGGTGCCGGCAGCGCGTAAAGTTAAATTCCCTTCCATATACGCTTTCGAAAGGGAAATTTTCGGAGGAACATTTAATACTGCCACATTAATTGTATCAATCGCCGTAAGACCTTCGGGATCTTGAACTTGGACACTCACTTGCCCCTCCCAATCATCAGTCCAAGCATGACTGGACTGCCACCCACTTTCTCCAGAGCTCCAATAATAATGAAGTCGTTGAAAGTCTGTAGGCGAATCGGCCGAATCGACTGCAAAGACATGAGTTTCCCCTTCCCATAAAATGAGATCCTCATCCAATATAGCAACAATTGGAGGGGTATTTAGAATTTCGATGAATTTTTCAACCGAGGACGAAGCCCCATCATCATCCACTACAAGGAGTTTCACCGGATAAAGACCCGATTCCGGATAGGAGTGATGTAATCCTTTTCCACGCCCAACTGTTCCATCGCCAAAATCCCAATAATATCGTAAATCTTCATAATCCGATATGGTATCTATGGATATATTTGCATTAAATTCCAAAATCTCATCTTCTTGAGCGGTATAGATGCCAGTTGGATTAAGCGGGGTTAAAATTTCAAAATTTGCAGAAGGAGGAACATTTGAAATAGTTATTTGAAGTAGTGAGAGAAACAGAGCAGAGGGGAATTTGAATCTTGCAAATTCAGCCCAGCCCCTAGAAACACAGCGGAGGAGAATTTGCGCAAAAAAGTCTTGTGGAGAGCCCTCTAGATTTATAAATCCCCTTTAATGATTTCTATTTGACCTTGCGGACAGATGATCTAAGTAGTCTTATAAACGATTTTTATAATTAATAATTTGAAAGAATTTTTTTTTTTCTAAATTAAATAAGGATTAAAATTTCTGGGAGTAAAAACATGAAAAGAAATAGAATAGTTCTCATATTTTTTATATTTACTCTATTAATCGTTCCCTTTCAGGGAATTTTTCTAAACGATCTAAATTATTATTCATCCAACTCATTAGATGTTAGTAAATTATATACTGAAGCTAACGACAGCAGTGATAGCGTAGGTGATGAGTGGCGAATGTTTGGGAAATATTTGAATAATACAAGATTTACTAATACTACACCGACAAGAGGCTCCGACTATTTTTGGAATAAGCATCGCTCCGATATAACTGAATGGGCATCGCCTGCAATTGTCGATGGGCGTGTTTTTTGCGCGGGCGAGTTTGAAATGTATTGTTATGATGAAATTAGTGGAAGCACTCTTTGGGAGTATAAGAATCAATCGCCTGTTTTAACAGATTCACCTGCGGTGGCTAATGGCTATGTCTATTTCAGTCATTATGATTATATTTATTGCGTAAATGTAACGGATGGTTCGCATGTATGGCATACTGATGTCAATGCATATTACTATAGTTCACCAGCAGTGGTAGGCGGACGGGTATATATCGGCGGCTATAATATCACCTGTTTAGATGCCTCTACTGGAATTATTAACTGGACTGAAAAAATAGGTACGGGCGCAAGTATCTATGCTTCTCCGACCATTGTGAATGGAAGGTTGTTCATAGGTGTCCGCGATAATAATATGTACTGTTTAAATGCAACGAACGGAAATCACATCTGGAACTATACTTCATACAATGCTATAATCTCTACGGCGGCAGTGGCTTATGGAAATGTATACTTCGGGAGTAATGATAATAATGTATATTGTCTGAATGAAAGCTCGGGCATCAAAATTTGGAATTATTCAACTAACGGTGATGTTACCTCTTCGCCTGCAGTCGCAGATGGGCAGGTATATGTCGGAAGCTATGATAGAAATTTATATTGTTTGAATGCCACAAATGGTATTAAACTGTGGAATTACACAACGGGTGGTACCATCCGGTCATCCCCGACACTTGCCAATGGGTGGGTGTTTTTTGGTAGCTATGATAAATATGTATATTGCCTGAATGCGTCATCAGGCAAGCTTATTTGGAAATATTTTACAAATTACGCAATTTCATCGTCCCCATCAATTGCCCATGGGCGTATCTTTATCGCTACTCATGGCAGAGGGTTGTTTTGCCTACCAATGATTTTCGATTTCGCCCCTACCATTAATTTGTTATCGCCCACAAATGGAAGTGCCATTCCGCGAGGCACCATCCTCTCATTTAATATATCAGATGATAATCGACTGAATACTACGTGGTATACTCGTAACGGAGGTGCAGCTATTCCATTATCAGCTCCATATCTGATAAACACTTCTTTTTGGCCCTACGGAAGATATGTATTAAAAGTATGTGCAAATGACTCGTATGGATTCTCCACCATTAAGACATATATCTTTAACATCGTGCTTCCGACTAGTTTTTTTGATGATGTAGAATTGGGGACGGATGGGTGGACAATTGCTGGTACTCCGATAAGCAATGAAACCTATGGGTGGCACCTCAATATGACTCACTATTACAGCCCCACCCATTCGTGGTGGTGTGGCAATAAAGCCACCGGACGAACGGGCAATAATTGGAATATGAGTCTAATAAGTCCTTTAATCAACTTGACTTATGGATTTTCAGTAAATTTAACGTTCTATCATAAATTTACCATTCAACAAAATTACGATTTTGGATATTTAGAAATTAAGGTTAATGGAACATCATCCTGGACTCAACTTGCCTCATTTACGGGAACCCAATCCAGCTGGATTCAAAAGAATTACAACCTCTCTTCATATTTAGGAAAATATATCTATATTCGTTTCCGTTTTGTAAGCAATCCTACTGTTGTTTACAATGGTTGGTTTATTGATGATATTTGCGTTGCAATTCGGGAGAATGTTAATCCCCCAATTTTAACCGAGGGAAGAGTAGTCCCTTCAAAGGGGAATTCCTGGCTTCCATTCACCTTTTTGGTCAATTACACCGATGTAGATGACAATCCCCCAAGGTATGTCAAGGTTATAATTGATGGGGCATCTTTTATTATGAGTAAAAATGATTCCAAGGATACCTATTATGGAGATGGGTGTTTATACAAGTTTAATATTAGATTGGATAATATTACGCATAATTATTATTTCAACGCGTCAGATGGCATTTTTCTTACTCGTAATCCCACCTCTGGGAGCTATGCCGGTCCGATAGTGGATCTCTATTTACCTAAGGGACCGCCTCTGGAAGCTTGGTATCGAACTTGGGGGGGTGCGGGTAGTGAGACTGGGCTTGGTGTTGCAGTAGATTGCAAGAATAATAGTTATCTTGTTGGGTATGAGGATTCATTTAGCATGGGTAGCGATGATGGATTTCTCATAAAATATGATCCAGAGGGGAATCAACTTTGGAATCAAACTTGGGGCGGAGTAAATAGTGATTGGTTTAGGGATATTGCGGTAGATTTAGATCTGAATATATATGTGGTGGGGGAAACCAGTAGTTTTGGGTCTGGTAAACAAGCTCTTATTGTCAAATATAATGCTACAGGCCAACAAATTTGGAATCGGACTTATGGAACTGTCAATTCAGATGTAGCATATGGTGTTGCAATAGATAAAGATAGCAACATTTTCGTCGTTGGCGAAACAAATCCTTCAGGGATGCATGCCTTTCTTTTAAAGTATGACGAGAATGGGAATTTACTCAATAGTTCGGTATGGCCAGAGACAGGCAGTCAAGCCTATGATGTCGTGGTAGATAATGACAATAATACGCTCATAGTTGGCGTTACTCCTTTTTCTTATTTTGGCAACCAAGTTTTTCTTGCCAAATTTGATTCTAACTGTAATTTACTCAAAAATCAAACTTGGGGCATGTTTGATCCCGATATAGGATATGGTATTGATGTTGATACCGACAATAATATCTTTATTGCAGGAATTACTGATGATATTGCGTATGAAGGTACTGCTTTTATATTAAAGTTTAATTCCTCATGTGAGTTTGAATGGGCACGTTATTGGGGCGGTGATTCTGAAGATTGGGGTTATGATGTAGGAACTGATAATGAAGGCAATTGTTATTTACTCATATGTTCAAATAGTTACGGAGAATATATCCCTGATTATGATATTTTTCTTATTAAATACGATAAATATGGTAATCAAGTTTGGGAGAGAATGTGGGGGGCGACTGTAGATAATGATCAAGCTCGATCTTTAGCTGTAGGAGACTATAATGACTATTATATTGGTGGCTCAAAATTCGTAGCAACTTCGTGGGACGGCTTTTTGCTTAAATTATATTGTCCGAATCTCCCGGCATCCCCAATACTCGATCCTATACTACCTAATCCAAGTAATAGTGGATTTGTTATGCTAAATTGGTCTCCTATAGAAGAGACTTCTCTCTATTTTATTTACCGTGATACGCAGAATATTTCGGATATAACTCATTTGACACCCATTGCAACTACCAATTTAACGTATTCTGAACAGTTAGTTCTTACAAACGGGACCTACTATTACGTAGTTGTGGCTGGAAATGTCGGAGGAAATAGTACACTCTCAAATTGTGAAAGCGTGGAAGTAGGAATTTTACCATCATTATTAGAGTGGAATCAAACGTGGGGTGGTTATCTTGGGGATCTTTGTAATGATATTGCTGTCGACGGACTTTTCAATGTTTATATTACGGGTTATACAATTAGTTATGGGGCTGGCGTAGCCGATATATTTCTTACACAATTCGATTCAGCTGGTAATTTAATGTGGAATAAAACTTGGGGAGGGACTAGTACCGATCAGGGAAGGGCAGTTGATGTCGATTTAGATAATAATATCTATATTGCGGGGCTGACTGAGAGTTTTGATATTGGAGGGGGTGATGCGGTTCTATTAAAATATAATCCCTCAGGTAACCTGCTTTGGAATCAAACTTGGGGTATATTAATACCAGAAATGACAGAAGGATTATGCGTAAATAGTTATAAAAACATATACATTTGCGGAACAAATTGGCAATCAAGCAATTATGGCGCTTTCTTGGTACAATTTAATTCTGAAGGAGATCCGCTTTGGAATAGAACTTGGTCCGGATCAGGAACGGAATGGTGTTATGACGTTGCAGTAGATGGAAATAACTGCAGTTACATAGTGGGTTACACTTATAGCTTTGGTGCAGGGGGGAATGATGGCTTTTTAGTGAAGTATGATTCGGTGGGAAATCAAATATGGAATCGAACGTGGGGGGGATCTGGAAATGATGGATGGAGGGGAATCACCGTTGATAAGGATAATAATCTCTATGTTACGGGGTATACAGCAAGTTTCGGCCGAGGCGGAAACGATTTTGCCGTTGCAAAATATGATTCGGAAGGAAATCAGCTCTGGAATCAGACATGGGGTGGAACTGGTGCAGAGGCAAGTTATAAAATTTGTATTGATAAAAATAATTACTGCTATGTTATTGGAAGTACTACCAGTTACACATTAGGACAGGAAGATACTGTGCTTATCACATATAATTCGGATGGAATTTTGCTCCAAATTCGGCGTTGGGGTAACTCCCTGCGTGACATCTCTCTTGGGATCAGTTTAGATTCAGCTGATAACTGTTACTTGGGAGGATATACTGGAGTAGTTGGACCCCCCTATTATGATACATTCGTAGTGAAATATGCTACAGGAGGCGCAATTCCGGTGAATCATGCGCCCGTCTTGAGTAATGGTTCTGTAACCCCTTCTGGGGGACGCATTATTACAGAATTTACTTTTGAAGTGAATTATACCGATAGTGATAATGATCCTCCCAGCTCAATTCAGGTCTATCTCAATAATACGGGCCATACGATGACGAAACGAGGAGCGGATAATGATTTCACGGATGGTTGTATCTATGAATATAAAACGCTTTTGAGCCCTGGAATTTATCTTTATTATTTTTCAGCTTCCGATTCTAGAAATACTACACGCTTACCAATTGCAGTTAATTTCACTGGCCCAATTGTTTATCCAAATCAGGTCCCTCAACTCTCAAATCCCGCGATGACCCCCTTGAGCGGTGATAATTCGACCCTTTTTACCTTTTATATCAATTACTCAGATGCGGATAACGATATGCCTCAAAATATGAATCTTATTATTGATGAGGTAGGTGTCTTCGCTATGATTAAACACAATCCCAGTGATTCCGATTACATTGACGGTTGCATCTACAATTATTCCCTCTATCTGAATGTTGGCAATTATCAACACTATTTTAATGCGTCTGATGGGTATGATTCAGCCCGATTCCCTGTAAGCACCTCCTTGCCAGGTCCTAATGTAAGTGTGATTGTAAATCACGCTCCGGAACTCCTCAGCGGATCTGTGTCCCCCACCAGCGGAAATACTTCTACCTTATTTACATTCAGAGTTACATATTGGGACGCAGATAATGATACTCCAACTGATATTTACGTTTATCTTGATAATATACCCTACGAAATGGTGAAATCGAATTCACTCGATAATAATTTTACCGATGGCGTGGAATATAGTTACAATACAACGTTATCATCAGGGTCTCACACTTACTATTTCTCAACCTCGGATGGAATCTATGTTGGTAGATTTCCCGCCGCGGGAACAATTGATGGTCCGCTCATTCAAACAGGAGGGGAAAAACCCAGAGACTTTCCCTGGATTCTTATCATTATTGTTATTGGTGCGGCAATCGGAATTGGGACCGGTGTATTAATTTATAGAAGTCGGAAACAAGTAGTACTCCCCTTAACAATAAAACAACAGCCCGCCTGGGTCAGTAGCGCTTTTAATTATACACCCAAGTTCGAACAAAAAATATTGGAACTTATCAAAGATCCCCGTAAACCTAATAAGATCAAAGATCCGGAACTATTCGCATTTTTAAAAGGGCCATTTACTGCAATCCCCTCTTCAATTATTACAGCCCTTGATCAAATGCCCTATACTGAAAATGAAAAAATTGAAATATTAAAAACTCTTCTAGTACTCCCATCTGATCAACGTGAATTACTCCTACAAGAACTTTTAGTGGATCAGCAGAGGGAGGAATCCCACTAGGTGTCTAAAATAAAGATTCCACAACTTGAGGAACTTACAAGTCATGAGGAAGTAATACTTGCGAGGATTAAAGAGATTTTAGATAAGAATATCGGTTTTTATATTGATTCAGAAATAGTGGATTATTGCCGGCAGAAATCAAAAAGCTCCGAATTTCAGGTGTATAAAACACTGTATTCATTGATTCAGCGTAAAATAATCGTCCCGGGTTCTACCTTAACGAAAGAGGATGTTTTAAAAAATGAGAATAGAGCGCTAATCTTTAATCAAATTAAAGAAAAACCAGGTATGCATATTCGAGAACTCAGTAGCGTTGTAAATAAGAGTAGTGGAGTAGTACGAGCCCATCTACAAGTTTTAGAAAACTTCCAATATATTCGGAAAAAAACTTATACCAACCCACGATTGACTTTGCTTTTTACCAGCGATTATCCTGATCTTTATGACGATTTTTTTGTCGTTACGAAAAATGAAAACGACCAACGGATAATCCAATTGTTGATAAATAATTTAACCACCATCAGCGAATTAAGTACGCAACTCGGCGTTCATCACAGTACCATCCAATATCACCTCGAGAAACTCGAATCTCTTAATTTAGTCCTTCATATTGCGTTAGATAAGAATACCACTAAATATATCTTCAATAAAACAAGATTGGACTCATTTATGATGTTCTTGGAAAGAATCCTGCCTCAGAATAATAAATGAAATTCATCGCAAAGAATAAGAGCAGCTGAAATTTAAGCGAAACGCGTAATCTTGATCCATTTCATTCTATTAGATTATTTATTTTTTAATTTTAATTTAAGAAACTGGAAATATATTAAAAGATATATTCTATAATTTCTATAGAAATCATTGATTTAAAAGTGGATGTAAGCGTTAATATGAGTACAATTAGCCTAAATGATGAAACTAAGAAAGCTTTGTTGGAAATAGTAGCAGAATGAGTATGTATTCGGCTTAATGACATTGCGGCATATTGCACCGTGTGAAAACTCCTTGAAAAAGGACTCGGTAAGGATAAACCAAATTGTCAAATCACGAAATACTAGGGTTTGCCTTCTAAATGAAGAGGGAATACTAAATTATAGTATTTCGCCTGCAATTACGTGGATTTTTTGGGATCTAGCGAGATTATAGGTTGCTTGATTGATTCGGAGTGTAATCAAAATTAGTTGTGTAGGTTGCTTCCCAGAAACTTTTTTAAATAATTTGGCATTTTGTAGAAATTGGGTAATATCCTCCGACCCCGCTGTAGATTTTACCTCAACCAGATATGTATTCGTATTTTCTATGAGTACATCAATATCAGTGGTATAACCTGGGAAAAAAATCTCTCCTTTCAGATCACTGATTACTTCTTTCCGTATTTTTTCGGGCAGAATATTTTCTAATTGTAAGGTATTTTTCATTAGGTCTAAGACCGTTTGATGAAATAGAATGCCTTCTTTGGATTCAATCCGTGCCACGCTTAGAGAAAGGATTTTTAATGAATTATCAATTGTTTCGAAATGTTTATTCATTGCTGTAATGAGTTCCTCAAATCGCTTATCTGCCGCCTCAAACCGCCTATCCACTGCCTCAAATCGCTTATCTGCCGCCTCAAACCGCCTATCCACTGCCTCAAATCGCTTATCTATCATTCTGGTAAGTTCTAAAATATCGTCTCGCGTCGCAATGATTCCACTTAACGCTGAAATGATTGCCCCTTTAACTGTATCATTCTCCCGAATTAATTTGGGCAAAATTTTCAACAATTGGTCAACATCAAATTCAGTCATACCATTACCTATAATTTCTTTTAGTATGATTGCTCTTAAATTGCTCTCTTTTCCCTCTCCCCATTTATCGATTTAATTATAAATCGATAATTACAATGTGTAAAGATTTATAATGTCAAATTTAGTATGGTATAATTGCATTTGGAAAAAGGATGGTTTAGAGAATTATGTCATATAGAATATTCGGAACTGTTGCCGAAAAAGAAACACATAGGGGCGTGGCGGGGTTAATAGTGAAAGCATTTGATCAAGACGCAGATCATGATGATTTCTTAGGGCAGTCCAATACGGATGGGTATGGGAAATTCGAGATACAGTACGAAGAAGAAGCATTCAAAGATCACTTTGCAGAGGAGAAGCCCGATATTTACTTGATAGTGCTGAACTCGAAAGGTGTAATAATTTATACCACCGACAAAGCCGTGCGATTTCAATCCGGTCATTCAGAGCAATTTGATCTAAAAGTGCCGAGGAATTTGATCAATAAACCGAATCCCCTCAATGAGGATGAGTTCATACATAGTTTCAAACGAGATCCTAAATTGATTAAAGTTAAAACAAAATTAATAAAGTAAAGTTGCTACATTTTCGCCTCCCTTTTTTATTTTTATCCGTAGAATTATTGAAAGTGGCAGATCCCAGGTGATTATTACCACGTCCAGTAAAAATCTCAAGAAATATGAGAAATTAAAAATGATATCGCAGGTTATACCAATTATGGAGAAGATGACACTATTTCAGAATAAATATCGATGTTCATTCGAAGAGTTCGAAGAAAAGGTGAAAGGAAAAGAGAGAAAAGGTGAACAGTGGATTGATTATCTTAAATGGAAATCCTATAAAGAGTCACTGATTGAGTTAGAACATAAATTAGGAGATCTTGAGAAAGAGTTCCTGAAGGACGCAGGAGAAAGGTAGGAATGACGCAGAAAAAGGGCACCTATGTCACCATTCAGCAAATTGATGGGATGAGTGGAATAAAAAGCCCCCATGCCCGGGAAATTGAAGAATTTGGAAAGTCCAAAGTGAATTTGTTTGCGACTAATAAATATATGCGTGTTAAACTAACAGTGGAAGAGAAATTATTAGGGAAAGTGGAGAATGTTGGGTTCAATGAAAATTATACCGTGACCTTTGAATTTTTTCCTGAAGTGAGAGCGCATGTCCTTTTCTTTAATTATGAAGAGGATGAGGCGCTTGGTGGAAACGAACTTAAGTTTCTCTTTTCAGGAGAGCGGGTCCAATGGGTTCCCTCCGAAGATTTAACCAGCCTCCTTGAGGCATCTTTGGATTACCTAGAGGCACTTCTTCAATTGGATCCCGCGGTTTATGAGGTACCCCGTAAAAAGTCAGACCTTTTACAAATGTCAATCCAGCAGCGAACTGAACCCTTTACCCATTTGAAATCAGAGCATTTATTGAATTTGGCAAATTTTATCGGGGGGAAAATGGACCAAAAAGAAAATTATTGGACGCTAGTCAAATCCTTTTATACTGGGATAAATGTGATTATAAAATATAATACAGCTGATAAGAGTTTGAATCTTAATTTTGAAGGAGAGCAGATAAGAAAAATAAATAATTATGTAAAAGATCAACTCGGAATATTTTTATTGAATCATTGTTTGCGATTTATTTCGATAACCTATCCGGGGATAGCGATGCCGAAAATTGTGAAACAATGCTTTTCGTTCTCCTATATAAAGGCTCATTTTAACGATTAGGGCGTTCTTGCAAAAAAAGGAAGTTATTCAGTTTTCTCTTTCTCTTTGGGATAGAAATAAACGATAGCTTCCCCTTCCGATGCTCCTAAGAGCAAACACTTAGTTTCTTTTATCTCAAGGCGATAATCATTCTCAACATAATCTTGAACCGATTGTAATAGAGACGCAAGAGCTGCTGCTAATAATTCCCCGTACATATGTTTTTTTAATTTTGTTGTATCGAAGTCAGGCCCGGGACGAATTCCGGAGCACAGCGCGCAGACCGGGATTCGAATCCGCATTTGTGCGATACCATCTTTGGTTTCTTCTGCTGGAATAAAGGTTGGCTCGCTCAGAAAGGTGCCCCACTTAGGTCCAAGGATAACATAAAGGGCGGTCCGTGCTAAAAATTCTAAATCTTTCAATGATTTAGAATAAAGAATTTTGATACGTTCTTGCATCTCGAACATGATGGCTTGGGCACCATGAATAAAATGATTTGTAAAAGTATCTACCGCCTTTCCGAGATCCCCCTCAAAAATTTCCTCATATTTCTTAGTTACGCCGTAGGCCATGCTTGAGAGCAGCCATAAATTTATCTTTTTTGGCTTTTTCCAATAATAATATTTACCTAATTTTGCCAAAAGTTTCCGGAAAATACTCAATTTTTCAGGTACCATTCCCTTT
>CAYGYC010000069.1:0-15185 GCA_964353755.1 uncultured archaeon
TATTGATATTTTAAAAGATTTAGCTACGCAATCATGTGAGGTTGGGAAGCAATTAGAGGTCATCCTCCAGATTTTAGAAGATAAAAGTTTCGACAAAAAAGCTTCATTAGAAACCGTCGTTCTTAAAAAGTTGTGAAGTTATTTTAATAGATTTTTTTCATGTTTATGATTATCTTCGTGCCAGCAATATGGAAAAGATGCAAAAAAATCCCCTGTCTCACATTCCGCATGGACCCGGCACCCACCGCCACATAACTCAATATGGTGACAAGCCGCGCATTTTCCTGTTCGTTTTCTATCACGAATGTCCTTAAAAAGTTGAGAATTCATAATTTCTTCAAAACTTTGTTTTAACACATTCCCCAGGATTAAGGTAGAAGGATAATCGCAAGGGAAAAAATCACCATTCACATCAACACCGGAAACCAGACGACATGCTTGACATCCAACTCCCCACTCCAATGCAGTTAATTCCTCATCATTACGTGGGTATTCCATAAAAGGGACCATATCAAAAGTATTAGCGGTATTAATAGTAGATGCTTTACCAGCCCTAATCGCCTCTACAACGGTTTTATATTTGAAATTATAGAATTCTTTATACTGCTCATGGCTTAATCCTATCTCATTCCAGTTAATTTTCGCACTTCTTTGTTTAATTACCGCCCTGAAAAACGGAATCGCACCCCAGCTTTCTAACATTTTTTTCAGTTCTTCTAGTTCACCAAAATTTGATTTTTGTATTGTAGGTAATCCGATTACAAAATGTCCATATTTAATTGCTACTTCTATGGCTTTTTTTGCATTCTCATATGCACCTTTAAACCCTCTTATTTTATCCGCCTTCTCTGGGATCACACTATCAATACTAACAAAAATATGACTCATTTTGACCTCTGCACACAGCTTCGCAAGATCCTCATCGAATAGGACGCCATTAGTCGAAATTGCCTGATGATATCCTTTTTTTCCGCAATATTTTATTAACTCCTTAAGATCTTTACTAAGAATGGGTTCTCCACCAAACCAAATATAGCAGCCCCTTCTTCCTTGTTTTCGAAGGCTACCTTCAATATTTTCAATTATTTGAATCCATTTCTCTTTTGGTAATTCTGGGCGTGCTTTGATCACTTCAGCTGCACAATGCAGGCATTTTTGATTGCATCGATCAGTGAGATATAAGGTTATATGATAAACTGATGGTAAAAAGGCTGCACCTATTTCATCCCATGATCGATTATATTTTTGTCGTATTTCTGATAATTGAATATATCGTTCAGTATCGATTCCCAATTTTTTACATTCATTTACAGCTGTAGCACGCATTGCTCCAGGTGTTATTTTAAATAACGCTGCAATTAAATCATCTTGTGTTACATACCCTGAATTCCTAAGTCGGGCCATCTCTTCGGCAGTATCATGCAATAGTGGTTTGACGGCGGGACGAACTCCTTCGGGAACTTGATTAGTAAGCGTTTCAAACAACTCAATTACTCCTTCTTTCCAATCCATACAGATCATCTTTTTTATTTTTTACCTCTTTTTAGCAAAAAGCCCTATTCAGACTCAAATTCTATTGTAAGAATTATAGATATTTCTTTAAATTTACTCCCGCGTTTTTGAGATTATTCAACATGTCAGGCTTGAAAGGTTCTGGTGTTATTTCAAACATTGCTGTTACAAGGTCTGATTCACTAATACCCCCGCCTTTTCTTAGCGCGCATTTATTTTCTGCTTTTTCAAGCAGCATCGGCTTCACAAACTGGCGAAATGCCTCAGGAATGCCATCTGTAATTTTTTTAAATAATGTAGGAATTCCCTCTTCCCATTTTACATTTTCTAATTCAACGACCTTTGGCTGTAATTCTTTTTCATACTTTGCTTTCAAATCATCCATCCAAATCTCCGCTTGAATCCCAGTTTTCATCATGTCTATCATTGCTCCATTATAGTCATTTTCGATTTTGATGTAGTATCCCGTGCGAGAAAGTGTTATACTATAAATAAATTTGCGTTTTTCAGTTTGAAATGGCGCCCCTCTGACATACTTTTTCATAATTGGATGTAAATGAGTTGGAACTAAGTTTGGACTGTCAACAGCTGTCCCAAAACATACCCTCTCAACAACATCAGATTCCCACGAAAATGTATAATAGATTGTTAGCGCTTTTGCACAATGATCAATCACTTCTTGTGGTGGGAGTTTCAAATCAACCCCCTCGATCATTTCAACGACCTTCTGCGGTGTAAAAAAACCCTCCTTTGTCACCATAAAATACACGTTCACAGATCTGCTCCGAAAATCAAAAGCATATAGATGAAATACGTGGAAGTCATATTTTGAGAAATACGTAGCATAATTCTTGATGCAACTGGGCGCATTTTTCTCTGCATAGGCTCTTTCTAAGGGTTGTGGAATTTGATAAGCAGTCCATATTTTAGCTACACCGTAATTCACATCGACATCCACCCCATATCCCATAATCGGATAGGTTTTTTGGACATTTGAGAGAAAATCAAAGATTGGATGATTATCTACCTCGAGAAGACCATTGGAACGTGCTATTAAAAATGGATCGTGTGGGACCTGAAGTTCTACATACCGAATTGATAGCGCACGCTTTTCTTTAGGCTTAGTTGAAGTCACAAAAGTAACAGCGGTTCCCGAAAAAAATTCGCCGTAGGCTTTCAATACTTTCTTGATCACTTCTTCATCATATGGGACTTCAGCCACATTGGCTGCTTTAATAATATCTTCATGCATTTTCTTTAAATCTGTATTACATCTGTTCATTTTTAATACTTCCATTTATTTATTATTCTAAATCTCATTTTGAATACCTCAATCCTTTTTTATTAACTTTCAATAGCTTTTTGATGTGCTTTTGCGTTAAACGGTATCAATGGAGCACATGCCATTAATTTAGCTATGTCTCCTTCAACTGTATAAATTCCAGCCATTGTTGCTTGGATAGGATCAGATTCTCCAGAATTTATCTTTTTGACAGTCTCAAAATTCGTTTTATTGATTACCTTTGGAACATCTTTCCCGGAATACTGACCCATTCCCCAGCATACCTTATCTTCATCAAGCAGTTGCCAGTAATTCATTTCCGAATTATCACTAACAATATATTGGAAAAGTAATGGTGCCAGAGGTTTAATTAACATTTTCAAATCTGGAAATTCGTTATACGCTTTCATAAATTTGGTTAAATATGCTTCCCATTCATTTTTGGTATTAATTTCTAGTTTTTTAATATTTTCTTTTTGAATCTGTAATTGTGTTTCAATTAGTTTTGGCTCTTTAATTGATAAACCTCTTTCTTTTGTTTTCTGAGCCATCAATTCTGTGCCATATGGTAACGATTTTATATAATTAATATCGTCACTCTTCAAAAAGCGCGTAGGATCAATTCTTTTTTCCTCTAAAAAATCGAGAAAATCATGCTTATACGGTTGAGGGACCATCTGAATAATTATTGCAATTAATAAATCTTTATCAACACAATTTAAACCTTTTTTTTCTGCAGTTCTTTCGGCAGTATATCCAATCCCTTGTTTAGCAATTTGTTGCATTTCTTTAGGAATAATCATTAAGGCTTCTTCGAGAAATTTTTGTGCTTCAATTCCCCAAGGAACTCCAATATAGGTGTTTAATTCGACTTTTTTTCCTGGGATTTTAAGTTTCCTTTGTTCTTTGGGTAGGAGTATTTCAGCATGGTTAAGAAAATTATAAAGATACTGCATATATTCCCTATAGTATTCAGCATCTTCTTTAGAAGGTAAAAAATAAGCTTTGCTTACATATTTGTAACAATAACTGCATGAAATCCCACAATTTTCGGCACATCTTGCTCCCTGAAAAGGAAAATTTTTGAGAAAATCTTTTAATTTACTGGCATCTAATATTGCTTTAAAATCTGGTACACTTAACATAATCCCCCCTAAATCATCTGCTTTTCCACCCATTTTCTCCTGCTTAGCAGCGAATTCAGAGAATTGCGCCCCAGCAAGTTCCAACGGATCTGACACAAAAGAATACCCATCCAAAATTCCTCCAAGATCCCCATCATACCTTTTCTGCGCATATGCTTTAAAAGATTTAAATACCCTATCAGTATCGTACCGACGACCAGAAATTTTAAAATAATCTATTCCAATTTCTAGGAATTTATCAAGATCTGCGGGTTGAATCCATTTACACATGAGTACTTGTTCAGAATTGAATGCTTTCTGGTTTTGACATGCTATTGTTGACCAATCATTATAATATCCCTCTAACACATCGTGCGTCTGGCTGGCGTGAGAACATTCGGTATAATGAAAAAAGCGAAATGGGCACTCATTAAGGCAACAATCACTTACAAGTATTTCAATGTCACACTTTATTGATTCTCTAATTTCCTTAAGAAGAGGGAAATTCCGATTAAGCATGACTGATAAGGTAAGAACCCCTTCGGGACCAATAATATCTTGCCATTCTAAAGCACGTGAAAGCGAATTAACTTCTGCAATCACCGATGCTTTTAATTT
Organism: uncultured archaeon; assembly: GCA_964353755.1. GTDB lineage: Archaea > Asgardarchaeota > Lokiarchaeia > Helarchaeales > HEL-GB-A > CAYGYC01. Next base: position 4,537 of record CAYGYC010000069.1, read on the forward strand.
AATTCGAGGATGATAATTTTTGGCAAACTCCGCCAAGTAAGGATCTGTCACAGTGAGATATTCTACACCCAAATCATCCAACCAATCCAATTCCTTAAGCGCCTGTTTTTGCTGCTCCGAATTGAATTTATAATATCCTAGACATTCTCCATTCCACAACCAGGTAAATTTAAGGTTCATTTCATGTACCTTATTTATATAGGTCTCCATCTCTGATTCTTTCTTCTTAGGCAGTAAGAAAAAAGGACGACCTGATCCAGTAAAAGTTAGATCGTTTGTGCCATAAAAATCGTGTAAGACTTTTTTTAAATCAGAATTCTGTTCTATATGACCCAATAGATCTAACTTCCAATTGCAAGGTACTGAAATACGAATAATATCACCCCTCCACTGCTCCTTCTCTCATTTTTTGCATTTTCTCAGTAATTAATCGGAGAACCTTTTCCCTTCTTTGAACATTGCCAGGTGGGAGTCGTTTAAGGTAGTTATCACAGTATGCATTGATTTTGCTCTCAGAAGGATAATAAACCGGATTGGGGTAATTTGAGGAAAATTCTTTAATAATACTTGGACTAAGCGAAATCATCGAATTTTGAATCTCATCCCGTGGCCAATAACTGCCATATGGTTGCGGAATATTCAAAAATTCATTGAAATTCTTATCGAGTGATTTATTCAAATATGCATTAATAATTTCCACAATTTTTTTGCTTGAAAAATTACTGGTGATAAGAAGAAAAGTCTCATAGCCAAGTTTTTCGTATAAGTGGATATTGGTTGGCGATATCCATCCAGCTTTAAGAAGGTTGATAGGTTGTTCAAGCCGCTTTTTCCAGCAATCTAGAATCGGATAGTCGAATTCATCTTCAATGTTACTTACTTTCTCCTGGTTGGGAAAAACCGGAGAATTGATGGTCCGATGGCTCTGCAAATTGTGGTGTTGATACCAATGAATACATCCCCAATTACATCCAAGATTCAAAGGTAAAATGTAGTCAATCACACGGTCTTTGTAAAATTTGTCCTTTAATTCCGTAAACCCCTTTAATACTGGAAAATATTTGATAATATCAGGATGTAAAACTATCGAATCTGCTCCTATATTAAAGAAGATCTTCCCCCGGTTCAGAGAAGTCACGTATTGTGAATATGACAAGAATATTTTCAGAGAAGGGTAATTTGCTTTTATGAAAGCAATATTATTCGGTGAAGAAACGAGGATGTGCTTATAGTTCAATCCTTGTAACTTTTGAAATAAAGCGCTAATTGCTTCATATTGTTTAATATGCGCCTCTAAATTTCCTTGACATGTTGAATCGATCCCTGCAACAGGGATAATCCCTTGCTCTTGGATAATCTTCGTATATTCTTCAAAATCTTGCAATGTAGGAAGGATTTTCGGCAAGAAAATGGAACCATTTCCCATCGGATTCTGCGGTACATGAACGATTATATGAGTAACCGGTAGTTTTTCTGTCTTAATAAGGGCAATTAACTCTGTGTTATAATCTCCATCAATAATGAATCTCAATTTATATCACCCACTCTTTGGTTCTCCTGATCTGTGCAAATTAATTCCGATAATGCGCTCAGCCCTTTCTTCGCTAGACCTTTATATGTATCAACCAATCCACTGAGAATTTTACATCCCAATTCATTAAATTAAATATTAAGAGCATTTCGGATTAATTTTTATTATTTAAAATGATTTTAATAAACATTTCGATAAGAGAAAAGTCATATGACTTTTCATATGAAAATTATTAGTCAAAATATCTCTATTTTAAGACTGAATTACTAATAATAATTGATTTCTAATTCAGAATATTATGGCAATGGCGATGAAATTTTTTAAACTTGAATGTAATCTCGATTTCCTTGATAATCAACGTTATTTTGTAAAAATTTATTTTGCATCTTCCATTTTTAGTTATAATTCATTTTCTTCTTCAATTTTCAAATTGATTCTTAATTATATTTGATTAGAACTTTCATATGAGTTAGTGTTTCTATTAAAGCAGAATAATATTGAAATTTTAGTTGATGTGAGGCATTTTCCGGGATCTCGGAAATTTCCACACTTTAATCGCGACCACCTTCAAACAGAATTACCCAAATTCAATATCAAATATATCTGGTTAGGAGAGCAACTCGGCGGTTTTCGTAAAGGTGGATATGTTGAATATATGAAAACAGCGGAGTTTAAGCAAGGGCTGGTCAAGCTTGTAGAGATCGCCCAGTCGGGTAGGACCGCCATTATGTGTGCAGAGATTGTTTGGTTTCGATGCCATAGGAGATGGATATCGGATCAGCTGGTGAGAGAGGAGCATCATATAAACCATATTGTAAATGAAAAAAGGACTTATGCTCATAAATTATTAGAAAAAAGCAAAATTGAATAAATATACTTTTTTAAAAAAAAGAGAAAATGCGACTTTTACGCTTGTATGCGTGGAGGGGGAATAAAGACCCGACGTTGCCCTTCCTTTAGGGAAACGGCATCTTCTGGGCAGAAATGCGCACAGAGGCCACAACCAATACAATGGATCTCATCAACAACCGCCCGATTATCATCATTTAGTGAAATTGCTTCCATGGGACACTTCTCTACACAGATACCGCAACCGGTACATGCATTTTGATCTATTTGGGAGAGATAGAATGCCGTGTTCAGAATTGGAAAAGCGCCTTCCCGATGCAGCCGAAAATTGTCGCAATATGCGGGGTGGCAGTTACAAATGGAATTCTCCTCTTGGGTAATATCCGATTTATTATGGAATGCTTTATGCACCAAGCCGGCGTCCTCGACTTTTTTCATTATGTCCAAGGCTTCCTCTTTCGTCACGCGCCTTGCAAACCCTTGTTGAATAACGTGCCTGGAGCTTTTCCCAAATATAAAACAAACCTCTGGGGAGACCCCGACATCGAAGGTCTCGCCGAGCATTTCCCGGTACTGCCGACAGAAGCAATTGCCGACAGCTATATCATCGTATTTATTAATAATTTCTGCAACGGTTTGAGCAGGCAAGACCTGTTCTTCTGCACCAATCGTTTTATCGATCTTAATAGTCTTACCTTCGGCAGTCTTCTGTAAGGGCACGGTTCGATCGAAAGCTGGCGTTTTTTGAAAGGCTAACGAGATACTATCATAGTTCTTCTGGACGGCACCAGCCAGTTCCTTCATTAATTTTTCATATAATTCGGAGATCTCTTTTATTCGTTTGAGTCCAGCTTTATCCTTAGGTAATTTCTGCATGAACTGATACTCGAAGGCGCCTATCATGACGATGGGCATCAACCGATAGACCATCAATCCCTTGGAACTGGGCTGATTGAAAAGGAAGCCTTTTTTAGCTAAGCTAGCGACCTGCTGCTCGATTTGCTCTTCAGACCACCCCGGTAAATTACCCTTTAATTGATCCATGGTGAGCGAGGCCTTTATTTTGAAAGCTTTGATAAATTCTAAATCTTTTTCATCGAGATAATAGGTCAAAATCTTGATAAATGTGTCCGTTAAGGGAAAAGGCATGGGACCTGCGGCAATAATGGTCTGTGCTGCCTTTTTAAATTTCTTAGCGAGTTCCTCTTTCTCTGACATAATTTTCACACCAAATTAATTTCATACTCTTTTACCAATATTACTCTACTTTATAAATAAATACTTTTATTTTCTACCTATGAAAGATAATTAAGTATTAAATGAACTGGGAATCCGTCTGTTGGGCTCTTATATTATTTGAAATCCTCGCTTTTGTCATCTGCTTTGGCAATATACTATCTTTCACATTTCTTGTACCTTAAAAATTTAAATTACTTTTTATTCAAGAAACCTTCTCTTTAAGTATACAACTAAATTTACACAATTTACAATACATTCTAAACGAAGTGATCATTTTATACCCATGATGAAATTTGCGTTCCCGGAGGAATTAAAGGAGGAAATGAATAAATTTCCTGAAATTAATTGGTCGGAGGTAGTGCAGGCATCAATTAAAGAAAAATTGGCTGCGCTTAAATTCTTAAAGACATTTACATCCGATAGTGAAATCACTTCTGAAGATGCAGAAAAATTTGGACGCGAAGTTAGTGAATTAGTAGCAAGGCATTATGAAGGTAAATAGAAATAAATAAAAGCCTTTTCGATTATTCATTGTACAAGGTAAATTGGATTAATGAAATGAGGTAGTGAAAGATGTGTGAGTTTTGTTTTGCGCATGGGACAGGCAAGTATTGGTTTAAAGAGGCGAAATTTTACGCACGCGAGATGTATCATCGCGTACGAGTTGACGCCGAGCACAGGAAAAAAGAAGGACCTGGGCTTGAAGGGCAGGTGGCAGGGCTAGCTTTACAGGCAATGGAGGCTAAGAATTTAAAACCCGAGAAATATCCGGAAATCGTTGCTCAACTCAATAAAATAACGCGGAATATTCATTCGGGACAAGTAATCACGTTAGATGAGGCACTTATGATGATTGACCTGGCGTCGCCGATTGCTTTTATTGCGTGTGACTGCCGAAGGCAAAAATATGGCTATATCGAGCGAGATAGATCGCGCATGACCTGTTTGGGATTAGGGATTGGCATGTTTCGATACGAGCAGTTGCCCGCACGGTATGTGGCAGGAGCGGAATTTGTATCGGATACTGAAGCAAAAGAGTGGTTACAGGATTGGAATAATAAGGGATTGGTTCATACCCTTATGACCTTTGGATTACGTAATGGGGCGCCCTATATTGGCGGATTGTGCAATTGCTCTTATCCCGATTGTCTATCCATTAGTTGGCGATTAGACTACGGTATTAAACAATTAATGAAAGGGGAACGAGTTGCAACGCTAGCGCCCGAGAAATGCAATGGTTGTTATATTTGTATCACGCGATGTCAATTTGGGGCGTTAACGGCTGATGTCAGGCAAGCAAAAGTGCATATTGATATGACTAAATGTTTTGGTTGCGGGTTATGTGAAAATGCCTGCAAAAAAAGTGCAATTACGCTCGTGGATAGGCGCAATTTTGAAGTATTAAAATTTGATTGGTGAAAGAGAAGATGGCAATTACAATTTCTGATCCAGCTTTACCAAAAGTGAAAATCCGTATCTCTAACGATAAGTGTAGAACGCCAATGGTTTGTCCGACCCCGTGTTATCGACTCTGTCCGCAAGGGGTATTCGTCGTAGCGGCAAATCCCGTGAAAGTAGCCAAGAAATGGACACCGATAGATAATAACACGCCTGGAGACTATATGGTAATCGCTCCGATGATCCCAAAATGTATTGGCTGTAATATATGTACGGACAAATGTCCCACGGGGGCATTGAAAATTAAATTTACTATCCCTGGAGCGGAGACCGAACAGGCGGGATCGAATTAAAAGGAGTTGTGAAACCGTATGACCGTTGAAAAATATGAGTATAACATTTCTGAAGCATTATTTCAAACGATAGAGAAGGAATTCGATGGAGAAGCCATTGCAAAGAACTATATTGATACTAAAGATGCTTCGCTTTTTGAGGAATATGGAAAAAAGTGGATGACGCGTACTTTTGAACTTGGTAGTAAGCCTGAAAATCTAGATCGGGCCTATGAGGTCCTAAAGACTGTGGCTAAGAAGACGGGTCGCTTATTATTCCCGCATGAGGCCCAACGATTTATCGAGATCGCCTATCTCTCGGTCCATTTAATGACTGGTTTGAATATTTATACGGCTACATTAAATGAATTCAGTTTTAAAGTAACAGACGGAGAATGCAAGATATATGAGACTTTAAAAACCGGCTTATCGGCAGAGGAATTAGGAGTACTTCCATGCAAGGGCGCGTGCTTATCTGGGCTAAATACGATCTTTAAACTTTTGAAGATGAATGCAGCTGTAACGATGCCTCAGGAAATGCCAAAGGATGGCTTTTGTCTCTTTTGCGCAAGGAAAAAATAATCTCTATCTAAGAGATTACACCAATTCTTCTTTTTTAAACCAATAAATGTCTTTGAGGATCTTTACGCCTTTATCAAAATCGATAGCTGTTAAGGTTTCAATAGAAGTATTGACTAAGAACCGTCCCGCCAATTCGAGATATTTTAATTCATCATCAGTTTCCGCTACTAATACAATATCATATTTGCCAAATACAATAAACATCTGATGAATTGTCACACCGTCGGGAGGATTCGCTCTTAATTTCTCGCATCCCCTGAGGGCTTCTTCCTGCTTGCCGGGTAAAATTTTCATCAAACTGATAAAAAACATTCTTCTCACATCGCAAATCAATTTTTTTTACAACGATTTTAAGTATTTTATAAAATTTTTATTCATAAATTTTTATTTTTCAAAAAATTTGTAAAGTGTAAAATTTCAAAACCAATAATTTCTCCATCTTTGTTATATTCCAAATTGATATAGGGGGCAAGTTCGATAAAATTATCTTCTGAACCTTCTTTAATGACTAAATATAATGAATCACTTTCTCGATCATATTTTAAACCTAAATTTTTTGAATCATTCTCTATATTAGACTTGTTTCGCATCTTTCCAACGCCCGCTTTTTAATCGATTATCTAAATTATTTTTCGAAATGGGATGAATTGTAATGATTTTAGCAGTCTCATTTATTATATCATATACGATCATTAAATACCTTTCTTTTCCATTATAAAATAATTTTTTTATTGCGATTCCATGATTTGTTATTGAATTTACGAGATGATGATTTTCATTGTCTCATTTGTTTAAATAATCTTATTATTAATTTAAAATATATTGTAAAAAGGTAAAACTTTTAGTGGAAAAATTAGTGAATAATCGAGGAAAATTACCATTTAATTTGTTGTTGTGGGTTAATCGTTGGATATGAATGACTTTTAAATGGACTCTGATAATTTGGATAAGAAAGAAAGAAATAATCTTAAGATTAGCGGAATTTACCTTATTTTATGTGGTATTGTCCCGTTAAATATTATGATTATTATTTTTGGTGGTTCTGCCCTGTTACTTCTGGTAGATGAAACATCACCACTATTAGGAATTCTCAATACGGTATATATTAACTTATATCCGTTTTTTGCGATTGGAATTGGAATTCTCCTATTTTTTACAGTGTTAGTCGGAGTAAAAACTCTGGTTAATCAAACACAAAAACAACAGAACTTACTTAAAATAACCCTCATTTTTCTTGGAATCAATGGACCTATTAATTTAATTTTTTATTATTTACTGAATTATTATTCGATCGATATTCTCCTCCCTTATTGGGTTCCTTTTGGAATTGTTATTACTAATTGGAGCGAGCTCTTATTGAATCCTCTTATTTTGATAGGGGCTGTATTCACAAACATTGTTATATTAGGTTCCATTATTACCTTAGGCGCATTGTTGTTATCTTTAGGCAGAAAACATAAATTGAACGGTTTACGATTTCCGGCTATTTTCTACTTATTTCAAATTATAATTTATATATTCCAATTCTTTTTTTCATTAGAGTTATATCTTTATTTTCAACGAGACCTCTTAGTGTGCATACTTTTATGTGGATTTCTAACTTGCATTGGTTTTGTTTTTTTAGGTAATACTTTTCGTAAGATTCCCACCTTAAAAAAGGGAATAATAGAATATATTGATTCTAAAGATGTTATTATATTATTAATAGTTTTAATAGCAGTCTATATATTGATAGGATTCCTTATCTTGCTATTATATTAAAATCTTAGTTATATATTATATATTATTTATTTAAAGTGGATGAAGAAAATGGTGGATTATGATGCGATTGTAATTGGGGCAGGCACAGCCGGGCTCTGCATTGCCGCTCTTTTAGGAAATACCGGATATAAAACCTTGGTTTTGGAGCAGCAAAAGTGGGTAGGGGGGCGCGCACGGGTTTGGAGGAAGGATGGATTTGTTGTCGATTATGGAATTCACACATTACGCGGTAATTATCAAAAGGTATTCCGCCCATTAGGTATGGAAGTTCGGCGGGTACGCATGCCTATTTCAAAGGGCATACTCCTCGAGGATCGGGGTATTCTTCACAAATTACCAAAAATGAGTTCACTTTTCAAGGCAAAAACTATCAAATTGGAAGATATCACCGTATTACTGCCCCATTTAGGCAGATTACTTCTTTCCAATTCGGAGAAATATTATAACGTTAGTATCAAACAATGGTTAGAAAGTATTGGTGCCGATCAACGGGTATATAAATTATTTTCCTTGCTTTCCATGACATTATTAGTGTGTCCCTTTCTTGAACGGGCTTCCTTAGGCGAATTTCTCCGTAATTTAAGGCAGTTAAATCTCACGGGGCTGGGGCATCCTGAAGGGGGGTTCCGTCAAGTGCATCAGGCACTAATCTGGAAACTCAGAAAGTGTGGCGGAGTGATTCAAACAAACCAGAAAGTCGAGAAGATTTTGGTTGAAAATAATCAGGCGGTAGGTGTACAGGTCGGAGAGAAAGAAATATCCGCAAAAATTGTTGTATCTTCATTACCCGTCCAAAAGTTAACTACAATTATTGATAAATCTCTATTAGAGCAGCCTTATCTAACTCTGATAAACAATCTTCGCCCCACTGCAGGTATTTCCGTTGATTATGGTTTAACAGAAAAAATTTACAAAGAAATCATGTTTCTTGTGCCGCAACCAGCTATCCTAGGATCTTTTACTTCGAATATCGACCCTACAACAGCACCAAGAAATAAGCAATTAATGACCTTCCTCAATGTGTTGAATCTAGAAGACATTAAAGATCGGGAAAAAGCGAAAGAAAAGCTACATCTATTAGAAGAAAAAGTTATGGCTATATTTCCGGAGATATCGGATAAAATTGAATGGAAACGGACGCTTTTCTTGGATATGGTTGATGGGGTTGAGCTGAATATCAAACAAACGCAGGATAAACGCCCTGATGTTCAAGTACCGAACATTACCAATCTGTTCATTGCGAGTGATTCCACTTGTGCTGAGGGTGCCGGAGGCGATATCGCGTTTAGTTCTGCAAAAAGGTGCTTTGATTGTATAATTCAATCTAAAAGTAGGAAAACTAGATAGAGAATCTTATATTTTTAAATATTTTTGAAAAAATTTGGGGAAATTATAGCCTAAATATAATAGTATCGTTGTAATGAGGATTATTAACCAAGAAAAAATTTGACCGAAGAATGCCAGCGGGAACATCGCAAGTGCACAAAGCCCACTCAACCCCAAACAAAAAAAACGATACTTTTCTTTCTTTTCAACCGCTTTCAAACTATGCCTAAAAAAATCAAGTGTAAAAACAAACCAGACAAAAGCGAAAATACTCCAAATATAAATATAGAGAAAATCATATTGAAGATTTGGCGTATAAAGCACATTGGTAACGGTGGGAGCAAAAACCCAGATAAGAATAATTCCAATTAAACAATAAATTCCCACAATATACTTTATATTTCGTCGTTCGGGATGAATTAAATAAGTTATAAATTGCCACGCGCAAAATACATTTCCTAGAATATTCGTTGTGACACAGGCATAAATATATCCTGCCAAAAAACCATTTTTAGTGCTTAAATAGTAAAAATTGGTGATCATGGAGAAAATTCCCGCCACCGTAATGGTGAGGAAAATGAAAGAGAAGTATTTTATTGATTTTCGCAAGATAATTTCAGAAGAATCCGTATGGAGATACCGTCGAAACCCACAAATGAAATTTATACTGGAAAATCCAATGGCTACTAGTTGGATAATGCATAAAATAATGAATTCCACAACGAACATTCCTTGATTCATAAAATTTTCCAGATAGAATCTATTAAGAAAGGGGGGATTGACTCTATTACTAAAATGCTAGAAATAATTTATTCCTTTAGCCCCATTTTAAAATTGTTTAAGTATTAAAGGACTTCTTTTGGTGTAATTCATCTTCTAAGGGTTGGAGCATTTGGGCTAGATAAGCTTTTCTTCGCTCATATAATGCTCGTTTAGGAGGAAAATCAGTAATTATTAACAAGTTCTGAACCTTCGCCATTTTCATTTTAAGTGGGACTAGCTGTTGAATCACTTTATAAGTAAATTCATTGATTTCCGGGATAGATTCCTTGAGAATTTCGATATTATCTTCACAAGTTTTGATTCGTGTTGAATAGATATTCCTCATGGGAAGATACAGGTATGAAGGGGCTTGTTGGAGGCTCCAGACTTTTTTCAGGAGGCTCTGTATTTTGAATGAATATTCTCGGCTTAATTCAGCTGGAATTTGGGCAGGGCGATCTATCCAGCGCTTTGCAATGAGCATAGCCAGCACCAGAGTTCCCCACATGGCTAGACTGGCAACTAAGGGGATAATCATTTCTGAAATTTCAGTTTCTGTGGTCACCACTGGCGAAAAAAGAAATAAATAGTAGTTCCAGGTAGTATGAACCAGTATTACACCATAGATATTCCCTGTATATATCCTGGTAAATCCTAAAAGTAACCCAATTAAAATTAGGGATGGCAAACCTAGGACATTTAAGAAAGCGCCTGAAACTAAATAACTCGGAATATGAAGTAGCGCAAAGAGCATTCCAGTTAATAGGACTGCTTTGATTTGCGACACTGTGGCTAAATAATTGGCTTGAATATATCCTCGAAACATAGTCTCTTCGGTTACTCCGATTAATAAAGCGAATCACCCAACT
>CAYGYC010000070.1:0-15053 GCA_964353755.1 uncultured archaeon
ATAAATTAAAAAAAATGAAAATAAAATTTCTTTTTTCCGGAGCAATCGCTGCGAATGTGTATCGAACCATTCCTCGTGCTACAATGGATGTGGATGTAGCAATTCCCTTTAACGAACAAGTCTTAGAGCAAATTAAGGACAAATTTAGAGTCTATCAAATAGAGGATTGGGAACTTTTAAAAGCTCGATTGGATGTTAAAAAAACTCATCCTGAGCTTATCATCCCTGAATATCTTCGACTAAAACATCCCACTGGATATGAAATTGATTTTTTTCCCCTGTATTCAAATTACTTCTCGCACAAAGTCAAAGCAAAAATACTAAATTTTGAAATTGATGTTCTTAGCCCTGAGGATTTAATACTAATTAAGAGTATTTTTTATCGATACAAAGACCGCGACGATATCGAAAATATTTTGAAAAATCCCAATCTGAAATTAGATTTGGATTATCTCATCCGAGAATTACACGAATTTGAAAATGAAGAATTAATCGAATTAATAAAGAGACTGCGAAAATCTGACATAAAATAAAAAAAAAGGATTAGAATAGTTTATTAAAATGTGGGTATAGCTGAGAGATATATGTTTTCCGTACATATCAACGAAATTAATTTATTAAATTCGGCATCATAATCCTCGGCTTTTTGCAGATGTCGTAGAATGGATCGCTCTCGGTCGAAGAAATCTTTATACAGTTTAGGTTTCAGGGAAACTGGTATGATCATCGGGGCCAGTAAAAACAAGGCAAGAACTTCTAAGGCATAATAGAAATAGTTCTCTATATAGGATTCCATGACGGCCATTATTCGATCGATATGGGGCATCGATTTCTCAACTTTCATCAGTAAAAAGATATTTGAATCCTCTATATTTAATCTACAATAGTTGAAATGAGAAATTACTTCGTTGTGCATGATTCTTTTATAAATAAAAGCGAGTTCTAAATTCGTAAGTTTTTTTTCACCAATTCGTAGGAGGGTGGACTTGTATTCTATGCCCCCATTTATAATGAGGATTTCAGGCACATTTTCAATAGATACTTTATCAAAAAGGTTATTTAATTCTAAATATTTGGGGAGTTTAGTTTTAAAAATTTCCTCGATCGTCTGGTTGTTCAGGTTCATCAAAATATAGTCTAAATTCCGCCGTAAAAAGAGTTCTAAATTATCCGACTTTTCGTTTTCTTCTAAGATCAAACCTAAGATACCTTCCTCCTGACTTTTACGTTCCTTATGACCAGTGAAATAGGAAACAATGCGATACTGATTGCCGAATTCTATTTCTAGTAGGGAGGCGGAATTAAAACCTGTGTGAGACATATATAATTTAGTAATCAGATCCGGCGGTAAGTTAATCGCAATTTTAAAATACGAACACTTAATTTCGGGTCCTGTTATCTCATCATGGATGAGTAAGAATATACCTTGTGGCATTTTACTTTTCACATTCTCTCAATATTTCAATAACCGTCCCAAGTATTTTTCTCACGAGGCTTTTCCTCCATATTTTTTGGAATTCTTATCCAGGCATTTCATTTTGTTAATTCTAAATTTTTCTTCATTCAATTTCTCATCTAGTTTACCCAGTTGGATTAATTGAACACAAATTTGCTCGCATTGCTCGTAAAAGCTAGCGGCTTCGATAAAGTTGCCCCTATTTTCCAAAGTTAAAGCATGATTTTCCGATTTATTTCGCTTTAATTCCAAATCTCTTATGGCTACTGTTTGAAATTCCTCATGAAAGGTAGGTGCTCTTAACAATACACGGGGCATTTCCTGAACCGTTATCATTTTTTTAACCATCGCTCCTGTTGATCCGGTTTTAACTATTGAAGGGTCCGCTTGAATGCGAGTTTGAAGCTGCGTTAATTCCGATTGATAGAATTGTATCCCCTCAAGATCATTCAACTTTCTAGAAATTTCGATTATTGCCCGATATAAAATGGGTAGATTCATCAAATGATTCGCTGATTTCTCTTTGGCCAAGAGATTTAATTTCTGATCTCGTTCGAGAATCAAGTGCCTAATTTCCATAACTTTATTGGTGAATATACGAGCTTCCTTGAAAAGGCCATCACGTAGAAATGTGGTAGCCGCCTGATTAAAGTAATCTATTACTTTTAAATAAGCACCTTCTGCAATCAATTCATCCCCTAACTGCTGAATTTCATTGACTTGGCTTTCTAGAATAGCTGCATCCAATTTCTCATAAATTGCCTTAATACGTGAATCTGGCGCTGGAACAATAGGTGAACTGTTGATTTGATTAATAAGAGAAGGTGAAATTTTTAAAGGACTTTTTCTCCGTCTTGGTTGCTGCCGACTTTTATATTTATATAATAATTTTGAACTACTCATAATCTTACCTCATTTCTTTAATTGAATTTATTTATTATTGGGTAGAGAGGTTTATATTCAAGTGAATTTAGTATAGCGTCATTTAAATCACTATGGAATTTACCAAGATTGATAAGCAAATCTGCTATATTTCCAAATTTGATAAGCAAGTCTGCCTACTTTTCGCATTTGATAAGCAAATCTGCTTAATTTTACAGTTTTTGATACGGTAACTTAAAATAATAAATAAAGCGATTTATTGCATCATTTCCAAAAGTAAAGAAATAATATCCAAGAGAAATAAGCTTACAATTTCCTCATCAATTTAAATCAAACCTAACTTCTTAATTATAAAGCAATATTATTTCTTCTATTATAAAATCCTTTATCAAAGGAATTGGAGTTATTATGACATATTCTTTTATAAAAATTATACCTATAGGAATAAAAAGTTCATTAAATATGGAGATGTAATTCATTTTTTATCAAAATAACGAAGGAGATTAAAAAATTGGAGTGTAGTTCACCCTTTAGCAATAAGGTAATTACGACTGAAGAAGCTGTAAAAAGTTTAATCACAGATGGAGATTCCTTAGCCATCGGAAATTTTTTAACATCACTTCCATTAGCCATAGTCCATGAAATAATACGCCAGCGGAAAAGAAACTTGGAACTAATTTCACAATCTGGAATTGAAGAAATAGAATTATTACTCGGAGGAAATTGCTTAAATCGGATTTCAACCGCCTATAATTATCGATCTGGCGGTAAAGAAGCCCCTACGGAGCTGGAGCGGGCTTTAAAAAAAGCCGTTAAGGGAAAGTTAGACTTAAAATTCGAGGATTATACTAATTTTACATTACTTGCCAGATTGATGGCAGGTTCTTTAGGTTACACCTTTATCCCTGTGCTCCCGGGTATAGAATATAGCGATGTTTTCAAAATTAATACCTATCAAAAGGATAAATTCAAGGTGATCAATTGCCCTTTTACGGGGAAAAGAACCGTGGTGATCCCTGCTTTAAATCCGGATGTCGCAATTGTCCATGTCCAACGCGCCGATAAATATGGCAACGCCCAATATTGGGGCGCTATAGGCAATTCGAAATGGGCTAATTTAGCCGCCAAGAAAATTATTGTCAGTTGCGAGGAAATTGTGGATCATGACATCATCCAACATAATCCGGCTTACACCATAATCCCGGGGTTCCGCGTCAATGCGGTGGTTCAAGAACCATGGGGCGCACATCCCTCAGAACTCTCCGGTTATTATTGCTTTGATGTGGTTTACCGCGCATATTTCTTCCTCCAAGATCGAAGCGCTTCAGGTTTGAGCACGTATATGAAAGAATGGGTTTATGGGGTAAAGAATCGACAGGAGTACATTGACTTATATGTTGATAAGTTCGGTTCTGCTAAATTGAACGATTTAAAGCCTAAATCCTATTTTACTTCAAGTGTGAATTACGGATATGCGCCAGAAATCTGGGATGAACAGGGATTCTGTCGCTATTTGAATATCTCGAAAGATCAATTCCTAGAAAAATTAGGACGATTGGGAGCCTATTACGAGGTGTGTAAAACCAATGAGTGAGAATAAATTTACCTTAAAGGAATTACTGATTATCCAAATTTCCCGGGAAATAAAGGATGGCAATATTGTCATTATTGGGCAGGGCTTGCCTATTATGGCGGGTTGTCTAGCTAAAAAAACTCATGCACCCAATTGTATCTTAGCAACTGAATCGGGGATGTTTGATTATATTCCTCATATTGCGCCATTACATATCGCGGACCCGACATGCACGCGTGGCTACACTTATTCTACCGATTTATTTGACCAATTCACCGTATTATGTTATCGCGGTTATGTCGACATTGCAGTTTTGGGCGCGGCACAAATCGACAAGTATGGAAATATTAATTCAACAATCATTGGAAATTACCTGAATCCCGATAAAAAGGATATTCGCTTGCCCGGGGCAGGTGGCGCACCAGATTTTGCGGCATATGCTAAGAAAGTAATAATAACATTGCTTGGTGGCGAATTCGTTGAAAAACTAGACTATTTTACATCGCCCGGGTATTTAACTGGCGGTACCAGTAGAGCAGACACGGGCGCCTTTCATCCAGGAACGGGACCCTCCATGGTAATAACTACTGAAGCCATTTTCAAGTTTGATGAGCAGACTAAAGAGTTATACCTGGACGCAATATACCCCGGTGTGGGTATCGAACAAGTTAAATCTAAAATACCATGGAATCTTAAAATTGCAGAGAAATTAAGGGAGATACCATTGCCAACAAGAGAGGAAATTGAGTTTTTACGCAATTTCTCGCCCCAAGGGACCGCCTCCAATCAAGTAAACATGGAAATTTTGGCTGCCGCTGTCAAAGCTTTCACCGAAGGCGGACCTGCTGCTAAACGAAAAAAATTAGCAGAACAAAAAGAAAAGGAAAAACAACAAGCGACAATAAAAGAATCCCCAAAGGAGCCAGAGAAAGAATCAAAAACCGAAACAGCAAATGAACCTCAATAATTCTCTTTTTTTAAAAAAATAAGATTCTGTAAGTCCTCTTCAAATTCTTCAATCTTTTTTATACTCAATGCGCTCAATTCAGTCGGATAACTTTTTTAATTCTATAGCAGATTAGTCTATGGTACTAGTTCTATCTATAAGAGGAATATGAATGAAGAATATTGGGCAGATGATTGGTGGTATCTTAGCGAGTGTCGGTGGTGCGATGACCACGGCTGCCGCACTTATTATAATAGATGGCATTAGCGAATTTCCGATAGCAATAATCACATTAATTTTGAGTTTAGCTCTGGGTATTTTAGCGATTGTCGGTGGAATTTTATTACTCCTTGATAAATCTGCGCTAATTGGTGGGATTCTCCCTATAATTGCCGGCGCAATGCTTATCGTAGGATTCTGGATTCAAATTGCTCCAAGCATTCCTTTAGCGGTCCATTTGGCAATGCTAATAGGTATCGGTTTTTACCTCGATCCCATTCTCGCTATTGTCGGCGGCATTCTTGGTCTGGTCTTCAGCAAGCAACAAAAGTAATGCTATCTTTATCCTTCATCTTTTTTTCTATATTTTAACGACTTATCACTCACCAATGAATTTATCCCGAGTTTTCAATAGAAAAATCTCCAGTCCTTTTTATACTCTCTATAAGAATGCGTTCAATTCGGTCGGATAACTTTTTTAATTCTATAGCGGATTAGTCTATGGTACTAGCTCTATCTATAAGAGGAATATGAATGAAGAATATTGGGCAGATGATTGGTGGAATTTTAGCGATGGTCGGTGGTGCGATGACCTTTGGTGCCGCATTTTTTATAGTAGGAGATCTTGATGTAGTTCCGATAGGAATAGTTACATTCATTGTGAGTTTAACTATGGCTATTTTAGTCATTGTCGGTGGACTTTTAATACTCCTTGATAAATCCGTGAAAATTGGTGGGATCTTAGCGATCATTGCCGGTGCAATGCTTATCGTAGGATTCTGGATTGATATTGCTCCGTTTGTTCCTTTAGCGGTCCATTTGGCTATGATAACGGGTATCGGTTTTTACCTTGATCCCCTTCTCGCAATTGTCGGCGGCATTCTTGGTCTAGTCTTCAGAAAGCAACAAAAATAAGGCTATCTTTTCTCTCCCTCATTTTTTTTATCGATGGTAATCGATAGTTTTGACCATCATTCATTTTAAAATAAAAACTATAAAAAAAGAAAAAAATTAAGATTGAGGCTGTTCTAAAGTATTCCTTACGCCTTACTGCCTTTTTTAAGAGAATAAAGGCAAAAAACCCTATCATGGTGAAGGCCCATGAAAGTCCTGGGATTGGAGCGGCTCCGCAATCGTTATTTTTCCGTATATTACCAGTAGAACTCTCCTCGACAATACATTCGGCATTCCCATGTAAGGTGTTCCCCTTAATGGTATTATAATTTGAGCTTTGTATATCAATTCCAATACCATTATTATTAGCGGTATTTCCGATTATCCGGCTATCATGGCTGGCGGCTAAATAGATTCCATCATATGTATTATCATTGGCAGTGGAAGCGGTTAGCGTGATATTATAGCTGAAATATAAGTCAATTCCATAACTATTATTATTGGTTGTAGCCCCGGTTATAGTATTATTGTGCGTTTTTATTAAATAAAGTCCAATCTGCCAATTGTCATTAGCGGTGATGCTAATTAAATTGGTGGAATTGCTATGATCTAAATCAAGTCCGTAGGGACAATGGTTGGTGGTAGTAGCAATTAGCGTACTTGAATTGCAATGCCATAAAGAAATACCACAATAAAAATTGTTGTTGGCGATAGTACCATTTAAGATGTTATAGCTGCTTAATTTTAATTCAATTCCAAGACCATTATTATTAGCAGTGATATTTTCAAGCCGTGCATGGGTTACATTGTAGAGCAGGATGCCTGTGTACGCCTTACCCGTATTGGTGACCGTGCAGTTTCGTAAAACAAAATAGGCATTCGTGTTGAAAATAGTGATCCCGTTTGATCCACTTGTATTGATGATTTTATTTTTGATAATATAGGGATTCCCCGAGGTTCCATTACCCGAAGATGCCGCTGCCGCTAATTGGGCGTTTCCATCAATAGAAATAGGGGAGTCCGCCAACATGCTCAGTTCTTGGGGGGTATTTCCGAGGAGAATAGGTTGCGGTTTTATTTGACTTGACCAAGGGAGTATTAAAAAGGAGATCAAAAGCGTTAAGACAAGTATTTTCATTCTACATTTCATTTTTTGGTCCTTCTTCTTTTTTAATGTGTGAGCTTTTTTCGGTAAAAAGCTTTAGAAATAATAAGTATAAATATAATTTTCGGCATTAGTTACACAAAATTTTCACTTTACTGAACTTTCTATGGAGGTAGGTGGATAATATTTTATCTCATTGCCCTCTGTGCCAATTTTCTTGATATATTCATTCCCTTTGTCATCGACATCGAATTTTCCAGATTGCTGTAACAAATCGAAGAGTTCCTTACGCTGTTTAAAATCTGCCACACAGATGCCCGAACAAAAATTGCAGCGGGGATTCGTATTGTTAAGGGGGCGAAGTCCGATATTATCTTGGATCCCAGCCCTCAATACTTCATCCAGAATCTTTTTGTTGAGATTGCGATATGCATTCGGGGTTTCTTTGGAGAATAATAATTTTTTCATTAGATTTTCTCGGAATTTTTGATCTTTCAGCTCATCTTCAGAAATGCTGGCTATACTCAACGGTAGAATTCCCCAGGTCGACCATGATCCATCAGCGGGAAGTCCTGTCCATCCTAAGCACCCAATTCCACACCTTCCAAACATGTTTCGCTTCGCGTGAATCTCTTTTTGCCCCGCAATAATGATGGGCGCATCCTCTTGGTCTTTAGAAAAATAGCCGGAATTACATACCCTAACACATAGCTTACATTTATTACAATTATTCTCCGTTGCAATTGGATCTGGGTCCAGAGGCGCTGTGGTTAAAACCCCTCCGAGATGCAGAGCGCCTCCAAATTCCTTTGTAACAAGCATACCGGACCAACCAAGATGACCCAGACCTGCGGCTACGGCGCCATATCGCAGCGAGAAATCTGGGTAAAGACATTCCTGCCCAAAGGTTTCCGCTAAAATTTTAGCAATGATCTTTTTCCCAAACCCAAATCGGAGCCCAAATCGTCCCAGCCTAAAGAGCAGCTTCCTTTTGAACTTACTCCCCTCTAATCGATATTGCCCATTAGGAATCACCGGATGCGCCTTATATTCCGAATTTTTTTCAATAAATTGAGCAATTTCTGTCGCAATCTTCCAAGCCGTTGAATAGGCATAATACATTTCTTTTGCCAAACTCATGCGTTCCTGCTTGGAGAAGTAGCTTTTTAAAGTTTCAAAAGAGGTGGGATGTGCCCAAATGATGCAGCTTTGAGCTCCAGGGAGAGAATAATTCATGTCTCCGGAAGGAGGTGCCTCTTTCAATCGCTCTGCAGTTCCGATTCCAACTAATTTCGCGCCATTGTTGATGGCAATTTCTTTAACTTTCTCTCTTAATTCTTGTAAATCCATTTTATTTTCACCCTGCGCCCGGTATTGCGCTCCGTTCTAACCGGCGCATTGTTATGGCTTGATTTGGGCAGGTGACCGCACAGAGGCCACATCCCATACATTTCTCCTCATTAATTGTTGCGACTTCATCAACTGTGATAGCACCAAATTTACAGCGATCGAGGCATGTGGCACAAGCTGCACAAACCGTTCTATCAACGGTAGCTAGGTAATTCGCTTTGGCAATCGCTTTCGGATTGTGCAATCCGGGACGAGTCAAACCGGCAAGAAGACCGCAGCAACATTCACAGCACTGACAAAGGATGCTATTCGGGCCCGCGTAATTGTCCGTTGTATGAACCAGTCCCAGTTCTGAGGCATCCTTCACGATCTTAATGACTTCGTCCTTACTAATGCGTTTATTTTCTGGATCCTTCAAATCCAAGATGGCTTCTGCACTGGGTCCTAATAAAACGCAATTATAAACGGGATACTTATCTTTGCATTTCCTAATCCCTTCAATATCCGCTCTTCTGCGGCAAGGGCACGGCATTAGAGCGAAGCTCTCATTTTTTTCAATGATATTATAAACCTCTTCAATGGGAACGATACTCCGCTTATCTTCAATTTCTTCACTTACTGTTAAAATGCGCGTCCGTGGCGTCCCTTTATAACTGGTTTCCCAACTTTTATAATACTCTTCTTTTTCAAAGAATTTATGGCTCAATTGAGCGAATTCCTTAATATCCTCTCGCTCAACATTTCGCTTCAAGATGAATGGGGCATCGTAGATCATTAAGGGCATTGGAATGGAATATCCACCTGCCTTCATAAGGAAAAAGTTTTTCGCGAGAGATTCTAATATTGCGGTCAATTCCTTTTTATCACGATTCAATTTTTTGGCAAGAGCATTGACCGTTACCGCCTTTGGGAAAACCTCTAAATGTTGTACGACCTCCGCAGCCTCTTCGTCATACAGCAAACTTAGATACATCAAATAAGTCCCTGTAGGGTCACCATTAGCATTTTTGGGGACTCCCTGCTGGACCTTGCTCAATTTATTGGCTATATGCAGTAAAGCAACCCGATGGGCATCTGAACAAATCATTCTAACTTTCCTCTGAATTGGTTTTTATGTTGGATTCTCTTTCTCTTTTATATTTTTTAACTTGCCTCCGGAGATAATTCCATGCTGGAGGTCCTGCAGGAGGTGTTCCGAGAACAAACCGAGTCGGTTGCCGCATATTAAATATGCCTCCGGATTTAAACAGGTTTTCAACAATGTAAAATAATACGGAACCTGGAAAACCAATGGCCATCTCCTCCTCTTTTGTTAAGGATAATGTGCGATCCCCAGTTCCTGGCAGGACAACTTGCGGCTTATTGGTAACAAATGGCAGCAAGACTCCTTTGATACAAGATTCCCCATAGCCGATAAAACTTGATGTCACTACGTATTTTCCTTCGTAACTTAATGCATGAATCACATGGGTGATTTGGGCAGGGTCTCCATACATCAGAATCACATCAGGGAGCACTATTGTTCGTGTCAGAGGCGAGACAATAAAGCCTTTGTGATCTTTTATTTTATTAAATGTTTTCTCACTTGCCAACTCACTAAATACCGATTGAACTGCCAATTCCGCATTTAGGTCCTTATGATATCCCGACTTTACTTGTGAGGTAATAATGTCTTTTATAGGGACTTTCTCCCATTGATGGACTAATGACGAGGTATAGCATAAATTGTCTTCAATTGTCATCGCAATGTCGGCGCCCCAGCGTCTTGCCATCGTAAAGGATTGACACAAACTCAGCTGTTGTCCCACTTTGGAAGGTTGCTGGATGCCTTCTGGAATTTCCGCTATATCTTTAATAAATTTTATTGCCACAGGATATGTTAAAAGACGTAGTTTATTGTATAACTCTTTACCGATTTGTTTGTAATCATCTATTTCGGGCAATGCATCATATCCTTTAGGATTTTTCTATTTTCCAAAGAATCATTCTTTTTTTATAATCTTTGGACGTATCTTTTCCCAATGAGTACCCACGTGACACGCCTTCATACATTCAATACAATAATCCACATCTGTTATGTAATTTTGGCTCATTTCGATAAATACATCACGTGTTTTATTGAACTGCATTAGCATACGTAAATAACCTGTCCAATCTCGGAGCCGCTCCGGATAGACCTGTTTAAATCCCTTAGACCAATAGGAATAGCAACGATCGACATTATATTGTCCATCTTTCAGTGCCTCCACTGGACAAGCTTTTTCGCACTGTTTACAATCAGTGCAGAGTTTTTCATTGAAAGGTTGATCTGATTGAAGCGGCGCCTCAGTAATAATTGCTCCCAGCCGTTGATGCGGTCCAAATTGAGGGGTAATTAATAGATTATTTCTCCCCATCTCGCCCAATCCCGCGCTAACCGCCGCATGCTTTAAGGATAGATGACCCAGAAACCGAGTGTGTGGCAGCTTTTTCCCTTTATATTCGAATCCTGCTTTGAAAATGGTTACCGGCTTATCCGCGGAAATGGGGGTTGATAGGAATCCTTCCCGCTCAAGCAACCTTCCAACTTTTTCCGCGACTTGATCCAGAAGCCGCGAGGTTTGCATTTTATTGCGGGTCCAAACCATGATATCGGGCGCATAAACCGCTCCCAGACTATGTGCCACCGCCATTATTATAACACTTTTTGCAGAGGGCATTATGACGGTGGCAGGTCGCGGGGGATTTGCTAATAGGAGCTTTTCCGCATCGGTGATCCCCACGAGATCGATCCCCTCCGCCAAAATCAGTTCCTTTAGACTAGTTGCATTGATTTCTATCTGACCGCTTTTCATATAATATCAAGTCATTTTATTGTGTTTTAATATAATAAAGCCGAATCGGGCTGATTAGCACATCAAAAATAATGAAGACTATCACATAAGGTGTGGGATTCATGAATAATACCCCCACTCCTAAAATTGCTCCAATAATTGGTAAGATGAAGCCAATTAGCTGAAATACTCTTCTTTCTTTTCTTCGGATGAGGAAAACGGTGATCAGTAGGTATAATACTCCGAATACGAACATCCCTTGCGTTTCTAGAGTAGGTGTGTAAATTACGGGTTGGAGTATGTGAAATATACCGCTCCCTCTTAGCAGAACAATTGAAAAGTAGCTTAATTTTTCTCTTCTATCCAAATTTTCAATAACTACGTATCTTGAAAAAGTGATTGGGAGGGTGATACAGCAAAGGACGATATGGAGAAGGAATAAAACCTGAATGAATATTTGGGGTCCTACATTCACCGTTAGCAGTTGTATTAAATTTGAGAGTCCGCCCATAAGTAATAAAATACAACTGGTATTGATAATCAATTTCTTTATACTTAGTTTTCCCTTTATGGAAACCATAAAAAACGATAGCCCTCCCGGAAGGAAAATGAATCCATAAACCGCTGGAACTATCGACTCCCGGTAGTAACCCAACTGAGCCAACAAGACCGCGAGAATTATATGAGTTACCCCTAAAATGATTACGACCAAACCGCCCGCAAGATCGAGCTTACTAACTTTTTCTTCGTCCCACTTCATTTTAGAATCCTTCTAAAGGCACTTATTTGAATTAATCGTAAAAAAAGGTTAGCTGTATAATTTTCGATGTTTTCGGGGAAATTCTTCAAAAACTTTTTTTGCTTCATCAGGAGGGAGCGTAATTAAATCTCCTGTAGGTTGCTGGAGTACACATCCTGAATTGATGAGGATTTGATAATTCTCACGCGTCTCCTCTTTATTCCCAAAACAAATCTTCTGGCACATACCACAAGTAAGTCGTATTTTACGATCCTTCAATATCATATTGTAATACCCTCTTGCGGAGGGTCCATTCCATGATTCGGGCCACTGACTATATTTATAGACGGCATTTGCTAACACTTTAAGTAACTCATTTTCATCATCACCGGGGGGAATCTCAAACCGTCCGGGACTCCATGTGGACCATTTTCCAGAAGGATGAAGCCCTGTAAATCCTCCACATACAAGCTGACATCGGAATTTACTATGTCGTTTACTATAACTAAATTTTTTCCCTCCAATGACAACTTCTTCTTTCTCTTTAGCATCGAAAAAGCGAGAAGGGCAAACAGCGGCACATAATTTACATTCGGTACAAAATCCTTCTTCTGGTGTCAGGGGATCGGTTGGTTCTAATTCCGCTGATGTCACTACCGTACCAAGAATAATAGCCGTTCCATAATCCTTAATCCCAATATTACCCGACCAACCAAATGATCCTACTCCTGATCGCGCCGCAATGTAGCGGTGTGATAAGTCAGGCGGCATATCCCTTTTCCAACCCTGTACTTCTGAGCGATAAACATTATTGCATTCAACCCCTTTTGCCTTATATCCCATGCTTACTAGTAATTCTGCACATACTTTTGCTAATTTTGATGACTTAATATTTATTGCAATATCATCATCTTCAGCCTTTTGATGGTTTTTTTTGGCTAAAAAATCACGTATTATATCCCGATTAAGGGGGAGCGCAAAAATAATAGCTGATCGTGCTTCGGGTAAAATATAAGTCAAATCAGTTGAAGGCGGACCACCCGATAATGTTTCAAGAGTTGCAAAACCTACTTTAATAGCACCTCGATCAAGTAAAAATCTTTCAATTTGTTTATTTAATGTAGTAATCGTTTCTGTAGTCATATGAACCAGCCAATCAAAATATTTTAAAACGTTGATCAATTATTTGATCATTAGATATTTAAAAAATTCGATTGTCCTTAATTTCATCGAAATAGATTTCAACATCACTCATGAAAGAACCTAAATAAAGGGGCTGAAAATGAAGAGTCTAAATGAAATTCAATCCAACTTGGGTAGATTTTTCAAAGATAAGCAGAAAAGGGACATACGAAACGATTTATTAACACTCTTACGGGAAGATCAATATGGGTTGAACATATCACAAATTGCAGAGAAGCTAAGTCTAAGTCGAAACACCGTAAAAAGTTATCTTGCTCATCTTGAGAGCGAGAATTTAATTGAAGTCAAAGAGATAGGACGGGCGAAAATTTGTTTTTTAAAATTTGATCATAAAATGAATGTTGATAGCGAACTAAAATTCCAAGCTGCTCTCCTTTTCAGGAACTTTTTAAATGCATTTCAAAAGATTAGTCCTAAATTTCTTTCAGATCCAGCGAGTTTTATGAAAATAATTGGTGAGACTATGGCTGAAATGACAATATGGCCTACGGGAAGGTTACTAAGACCCTCTAATAAAGTGGAAATAATCAATATAAATCAACTAACCACAATTGCATTTCAATTTGTGAGTCTTTTAAATACTTATACCAAATTATTCCAAATGGAAATTGCCTCTCCCCCTGAAGAAAAAAAATCAGCGGTCCTGCTTCAAGTCACCATTCTTTCTTCGGAACTAGCTTTTAATGAATATTTCTACCATATTTGGGCGGGAATTTTAGAAAAGAAACTTCGAGAAAGTTATGGACCCCATATTTACATGAAAGTCCGGGAGTTTCAAAGAGATCCCCCGCGCTGCTATTATGAACTGGGCATTTACGAGTGAGATGGTAAGGAATTAATATGGATAATGCTGTTTATTATCGGATAGCTCAAAATATAGATGAAAATGCCGAAGGTGCTCCCAAATCCAAAGGTACTTACTCGAACGCATTTATAGAGTATCTGAAATTGCTTTATACACCCGAAGAAGCGAATTTAGTGCAATTTTTAAGGAGCCCGCATGAAATTTTACCGAGCACATTGGACCCCGAAAATTTCTTAACCGCTGGGCAAATCGCGGCCCTCTCGGGCGTTAATATCTATGAGGTGAAGCGCATTCTAGAGGGTGTGGCTCAGAGAGGTGCAATTACTAGCACGGGCTCGATGATACGGGGATCTCCCTTCGAATCTATACGCCGCTTAACCCAAGTGATCCGTATGTTTCTTAAAGCGGCAGGGTTTAAAGGGACTTTAAAATCCCTATCTTCAATCATAAAGCGCACCTTAACTGATGTAATTAGATATAAACTCTTCAATCGCAGCGGATTCGATATGGCGATGTATGCTTTGCCCTATATGCCCCTCCTAGTTAATGTGCATCATTTTTATGAAGATATACGCCCTGATGATCTTAAAGCGGCTACTTTATATCAGCAATTTTTCATCAAGGAAGGGTTCTATAAATATTATGAAAGCTCTGAAAAGGGGACGCCAGTCATGAAGGTAGTGCCTGTTGAAAAAACAATCCACCCCAGTCAGAGAATTCTCAATATTGAGGAAGCCCACAAGATAATCGATGCCTCGGTAAATGTTGCCCTAACCCCCTGCCCCTGTCGGACTCGCACAGAGAAGCTTGGGATCCGAGAATGCAAAGCCAGAAATCCCATTGGATGCTGTATCATGCTGGGTTTTTCCAGTATCTTTTTTGAGTCATCAGGGCTGGGACGCAAAGTTACCAAAGAGGAAGCTAAGCAATATCTTGATCAAATGCAAAAAGCTGGGCTCGTTGCTACTACAGATAATTGGGACTATTCTCCCCATTCGATTATTTGTTTATGCTGTGAATGTTGCTGCTCTCAAGTGAGAGGTAGAACCCGGTGGGAGAATCCATCTT
>CAYGYC010000071.1:0-14790 GCA_964353755.1 uncultured archaeon
AGAAAAAGTTATCTTGAGAAAAAAATAAATTTTTTACGTCGGATTGAACAGTCTCAAAAATAAAATACGAATTAATAGAAAAATTTCAAAAAAAATTTTCAATTAATTAGTGAAATTACTTCACAAAAAATCTATTAGTGAGCTTAAGAATAATATATTCAAACAAAAAATAAGTGAATAAGAATATGCCTGATGAAAGTAGAATTTCAATAGACCCAGAAATTTGTCATGGGAAACCTTGTATCAAAGGAACAAGGATTCCAGTATCTCTTATTCTTGAGATGATTGAATACGGGCTATCTTTTAAAGAAATACTTGAAGAATATCCGCATATCAGTATTGAAGATATAAAAGCGTGTATTAGATTTGCAAAAGATCTTGTGAATAATGAGGAGATTAAACCAATTGTCAACATTGGTGTTTCTTCTTGATGAAAATGTTTCTGCTAAGACTTATAAAAGATTAAAGAGCGTAAATTTTCAAGTTAAATCCATTAAAACAGAGAATCTATCTGGAACGAAAAATGGGGCTCTTTTAAATATTTGTAAACAAAATAAATGGATTTTAATAACACACGACCAGGAATTTTTATCCATAAACATCAAAGACCATTATGGCATAATTGTGGTTAAAATTCATCCCGCTATTGATTCAGTGGCGGGAATTGCTATAGAAAATTTCCTAAGATCAATTAATCATAAGAGTATTATTGGTAAGATTATCATTTTAGAGAAAATCACCTGGAGATATAAGATATAGGAAAAACTCATGAAACGTGTGTGGTTTTCAGATAAGAATCCCTTACAGGTATTTTAATAGGGAGTTTTTTTGCCTACCTTTTTCTTCTTCTTCAAGCCGCTTTGCTTCATAGGATAATCCCGTAACTGCTTTTTTTATCATTTTCTTCGGAAGCGCCTTTCGGGCGAGTTTAATATTCTTTCGGTTCTTTATGTATTGCGAATCATAGTAGCATTCCCATGTTTTAGAAGTGAAATTCTCAGTATGGAACGGCTCTTGCAGCTGCGGAGCAATGAATTTTCTGATAGCGGACAAGGCAAAGTGATCGCGGCCAAAAATCCAGTAATTTTTTTCACACCGCAATAAAGGAAACCGGAGACCGGGGCGTTTCGTGGAAAGATAGCCATACCGCTTGTCGTAGAGCAAGATAATAAATTCGGGATAGCGCCTCCAAAAATAATAGAAGATTAAATCAATAATATCATGTTCCGGGCGGATTTCACTCATTAAAAGATATTCTGGATAAACTTCAAACCGAATAAAGGCGTTTAATCGATAAAGTTCGTTCATGACTTCCTTACCGCGGCGGTAAAATTCACGCGCAAGTTTAGTCATTTTATTTTGGATTATAGCAGGATCGTGTTCCATTTTAATTTTAATCTTTTGAATCAGATTATCCCGCTGCGATTTTTTATGGCGTTGAGCCATATCCATAAAGTATTCCACTGAATTTTTGCTTAAATTAATTCCATTCGTGCAGGACATGTTAAATCACCTGAAGATCTTTTGTCTCTAAAAAATTATCCAGTTGCGTTTGGCGTTTGTGTGCAACCGTGATATAAGGGCGAGCGCGTTTTAAAACCACACCGATATTTCGCAATTGCTCAAATTCCTCAATGACAATCTTATTTTTTCTTAAATTTATTATACGCCGCGCAGATAATGGACCTATGCCGGGGACATGCACTAAATCATCATAGCTGGTTTCATTAATTTCCACCGGAAACCTTGTGGGGTCGGCGTTGGCAATCAACATCTTCGGGTCTGCAGAGAGCGGGACGTTTCCATAATCATCAAACGCTAATTCAATTTCACAGAATTTGAAATCATATTTTCGTAATAACCAATCCGTCTGATAGAGCCGATGTTCTCGTATTAAGGGTGTTGGTGGTGCGGTCTCCAAGGGTGTATCGGGAATCGGATGAAATGCCGAATAATATGACCGATTTAGTAACATGTTATCGTAAAGCCATACGGACATTTTCAGCAATTCGCGATCGGATTCCCCTGCCCCGCCCACTACAAATTGAGTAGTATGGCCCGCAGGAAGATTTCCACGTTGTTTGAAACCCTTGATCCAAGCCATCCGGGTTAAAATATCATTTTTATATTCTTTCGTAGAACTGAGTTCCTGAAACCGACTTTTATTGGGTGCTTCACAATTGACACTCACCCGATCGGCATATTGAACGCCCTCTTTGATTAAGTAATATGGCGCATCGGGTAAAATCTTCAAATGAATATAGCCCTCAAAATTCTCCTTTAAGCGCAGGCCTTGTACCACCTCAATCATGCCTTCCATGCTGCGTTCTGCGTTTTTACACACTCCCGAACTTAAAAATAGCCCTTCCACATAATTCCGGAGATACAAATTCATAAATAAACGGGTCAATTCCTCGGATTCAAAACTGGTTCGCTGGCGGGAGGTGCAAGAGGTCGCATTAAAACAATAATGACAATCATGGACGCATGAATTTGTGTACAATACTTTTAGAAGAGTGACACAACGCCCATCTGGCAGAAAAGAATGACAAATACCCGAGCTGACTGGCGCCCCAATGTAGCCTCCACTTCTTTTTAATATTCGATTGGAGGCTGTACTCGCACAGGTATCATATTTTGCAGAGGCACCTAATACTTGGAGTTTCTGGAGAGAGCTCATTATAGGTTCTAGGTTTTTTAAATTCTTTAATTTTTAGGAATTTTGTCGGACTCTGAGAGGTAAAATCATCAGTTTTAACTGATTTATTTTAAGGGGAGATGCTTGAAAGTAATTTAAGGACTGGTTTTCATTATTGAAAAATCTTCTTGATCAAAAGTCTCTCTAAGATCAATATTTACATATCGACAGAGCTCAAAAAAGTGTTTGAGTAGCCATGCGACTTCGTTTATTTGGATCTCATCCTCAAAATTAATTCTTTTATCTATCCTACTATTTACTGCTCGTTTAACTATAGGATAGACCTTATGAACTTGCTCGAGTGGATTAAGATGTTTAAAATAACACACACAAAAACCGACTAGCCAAAAGAAATAATATACAAGTTCAGATTTTAATTGAGATTTATCCTCGGTTATTTCTGGTTTAATAAATTCTTCGTGCACTTTCCAAATACATTTCAAGATATTTTTTTTACAGTTATCTAAATTTAACAGTATATCCTTCCATTTATTATGAATAATATCCAAAGCATATCTAAAGGTTCTGAGACAGGGATCTCTCTGCAAGAGTATTTCACTAAGATCCATTTCTAATATATCCAGGTCTTTAAAATCCTTATCACTTTGTATCCCGAGTTCTTCTGCTTCATCTTTCTTATTTGCTTTATATAAGCTTGCACCCGCAAGTCTTTTCCATTGCTCTTCTTCAATGTTATCAATCTTTTTTATGATTAAAAATGAAAAAGTGGTAATATTTCCAGGCGCTTCCCTCAATTTATGGATTAACCGGCACTTACCTGATTCAATTATTTCAAATTTTGCATCAAGTGCGCCCTTGAGCAGTAAATCCAGCATACCTGGTAGAGAGGTTTTTTCGGGCACGGTGATATAACAGTATCCGCCCATTTTCAAAATTTTATTAAATGAGAAAAGGCAACAATACATCCCAAGAGGGTTTGTCTTCAAATAATGAAGTGTGTGAGTGCAACAAACTAAAGAATATTTCCGCCCTAATCGCTCCCTTACTAAGGGCAAGGGCTCTTTGATGAATTCACCTTCACGCACTTTAAATTTTTCTTTCCAATCTGGATTAAAATCTTGGCCATAATACTCGAAATCTTCAGACACTTTTTTCTTCGGAAACCGATTTAATGCATATACAGCTTTATATTGCGCACAATTTCCACAGCCTGCGTCATACATATCAGTAATTTTATCGAAATATTTTTCTAATTTATTCCGAAGGATAAAAAATCCTATTAATTGTTGTTCTAAATCAGCCCAAGAATTTGAATAAAGTTCTACGAATCGTTCTGTATGGGCATTCTCGATTTGTTTAGGAATACTCTTCTCGTTAGATATTTTACTCATAAGAGGTAATACGGGATCTGTCTTCGGGGCAGATTTGATTAATTCTAACGGACTTTTTACCTCTACTCTTTCCATGGGCTGAAAATCGGCAATCAGGCTATGAGCTACTAATTTATTTATGGCGTCTTCAAATTCTGATATTTCATAGAATCTACTAACCACAAAATTAAGCAAAGAGTCAGTTAGAAGCTTGAAGAATTCTTCGGCAGTTTCAAATTCTCTATATATTGGATTTTGGCTAGGGTTAGATTTGAATTCATTCCTGATGAAATCCAGTAATTGGTCGTCTTTTTCCGTTTTTCGTATAAATACGAGCATCGGAATATTCAGTACTTTTGCACAATCATATTCATCTATTACACCTTGGGACAGAGTTTTACTCAAAATTAGAACAAAAATATCCGACTCTCTTACTTCATCTAAACAAGTGCGTGTGACAGGTTTTGGTGAAGAGGTTTCGAGTTCGAAAACGAAAGTTTCGAATATTTCAGGATGAATTTGTTTGGCTCTTTGCCTTTCTGCTTCGTTTTCCTCGATTTTAGAACTAATAAATACCTTTATCTTCCTCATGCTTTTCACACTTGACCGCAAATAAAATAATGATTCTTTAATTCTGTTAATTCTCCACAAATTCATATATCCAAGGAAAATTAACCAGCATAAATTAATTGAGCAAATTTTTGAATTTATTCTTTAAAGACCTTTGTGCAGTCAAGATTTATTCAATTTTCTTTGTTTATCGTTCCAAACTATTATGGATGTAAACATTACGATTTCGATAATAATCACACCGATAATCCACCATGGGAAGAATAATTGGCTTTCTTCAATCTGAATAGTTACGGAAAAGGTAGCATTATTGTTGACTTCATCTGTTACTGTAAGATTAACAATATAGGTCCCTGGGATTAAATAGATATGGCTTATACAAGGATCAAAGCTAGAGGTAACATTTCCATCTCCGAAATCCCACGTATATCTGGCGATGCGAAGGTTGTCTGTAGATGAACTTGCATTGAAGAAAACGATATTATTACTGGCTGGAGAATGAGCAAAACTAAAATTGGCAACAGGAGGAATTGAGTCCACCACGGTACGTAAACAGGTATGGTCTTGAAAAAATTAATAATCTAATCTAATGATTATATTATAACCACTTCGAAAGAGGTCCTTCGATGGAGGATATGTATGAGATTATTCGCCGCAATATGAACACCAATTGGCCCATTAAATTACCAAAGCACAAGAAAATAATTGAATTGTTTAAAATAATTTGGCCGACGGAGGAAGAAGTCCGCATTATTGCCAGTTTTAGGGAACCGCTGATGGATCTAAAGAGTCCCAAGAAGATCTCTAAATTAACGGGGATTCCGCTCGAACGAGTAATGGCGGCTTGTGAAGCAATGGTCAAGAGGGGTGTTATTGCGAAAAGTGGTAAAGATTATGCGATGTTTCCTCCAGCCCCCGGGATTATGGACTATTACTTTATTGCAAGCTCGGATTCTAAGGAAAATCTAGAAAAGGTTGCTAAATTATGGCTTGAAATAGAAAACTCCGGTCTTGCAAATGAGATTGGAAATTCAGACTATCCCTTTTTCAGGACCATGCCGGCATCCAGCCTCCCTCAAAGGGTTGCGAAAGAAATTGACATCAACGAAGAGATGCTAATTCAACATGATATTTTACTGTTTGAGGATGTCGCGCGTTATATCAAGCAAGCGAAAAGCATTTCTGTGGTTAATTGTGTCTGCAGGACTTATAACGCCCTTGGCGGAGCGTCACGCTGCGAAAAGCCATGGAATATCTGCATATATCTAAACATGAGCAGCGATATTGCAAGAGCGATGAACCTGGGGCGAGAGATCACCACAGAAGAAGCTTTCGAACTTCTTAAAAAGGCAGAGGATCATGGGTTGGTTCACACAATTATCAACGGCTCAAGTCCTGAAACCGCCACCGTAATTTGTAATTGTTGCGCCTGTCATTGCTCTATCTTGGGAGCATTACTCAAGCATGAAAACCCGCGCGCTTTTGCCCGCTCCAATTTCCGCCCAGAGATTACGACCGCGCTCTGTGAAAAGTGTGAGACCTGTGTTCGAATCTGTCCGATGACGGCGATATGGCATCACTACCCCCATACAGAGGATTTATCGGATGATTATATTACTTTCAAGGAGCATCGCTGTATAGGTTGTGGATTATGTGCGCACCATTGTCCGAATAGTGCCATCTCCATGAGAAAAATCTATTCTGATTTGCCAGCTGATACCTTAGCGGGCATCTTGCATGAAATAAATGCTAGAAAGCGTCATTGATCCTGATCTTCTTTTCGATTCCGTGTTACGTTCATTAATATTAAGTTTCATATGAAAGAAATAGAAAAATTTATGTGAAAATCTGTTCCCTATTATAACATAACTCTAGATAGAAAGTTGGGAACTATATGACCGAATTCGAGATTTTTCACCTCATTTATTTGATAGCGATTTCTGCAATATCGGTGATTTTCGTTGTATATTCCATTATGAACCGCGAAAAGCTCACCATAAAAGACATAACCTTTGAGGATTATTTCCGGGAATGGTGTAAAACGCATGAGTATAAGGTGCCTATTGAAGAGATTAAAGGTCCTCTCCCCCCGTATTTAAAAGTATTTTTTAGTGTAGGAAAATGGTATGCCAGACTAGGAATAACTGCCAATAGAGTTACCGTATTAGGATTTATTTGGGCGTTATGGACACTTGAGGGTTGGTTCTTAGGGGGCGGTTGGATTTTACTCAGCACACTTTTTCTTATTCTCTCGGGAACGACGGATAGCATTGATGGAGTGGTCGCTTATCTGACAGGGACGGAAAGTAAATTAGGGGCGTATTATGATGCCATCCTGGACAAGTTTGGGGACACACTTTGGATGATTGGACCTATTTATTTCATCTTTACCAATGCTATCGTCCAAGCAACTTACAATTCTTTCTGGCTTACGACTATTGCAGTCATCGGTTTAATGGCGCTTCTATTATCAATTATCCAAGAATACTGTCGTGCGCGACAAGAAGGACTAGGTCTAACCGAAACGAAAGCCGTTATTGGCGAAAGAATTAGTCGGGTGATTTGTTTTATCACTATTACTGCAAGCATTGGGATCTCTAATGTTCTAACGGCGATCAATCCCTCTGCAGGGTGGATAGCCGTAAATATCTGGATAACTAACTACATAATACCAATAATCTTCTTCAGTCTTTTAGGGCTCACCATTGTCTCTCTTATTCAACTTAATCTCCATGCAATAAAACATTTAAAATAAACTTTTTTTTCTTTTTTCTCTATTCGTTCGGTGAAACAATTGTATTTTTATTAGAACAGAAGAAATCTCCCCCGATGTGATATATCAAGTCGATCTCTTCAATTTTTAAGCGCTTTTGGTCAAAGAGGTACTTGCCTTCCTCACATCCGGCTGCTACCACTTTGCCTACAAAAAAGCCATGATCACCATATTTCTGGGCATCAATCAGTTCGCATTCAAAATTGGCAACGCATTCTTGTATCAATTTCGCCTTAATTTTGGTAGCGGGGATGGGAGTTAACCCCGTTTTCTCAAATTTGTTAATCTTTTTTCCGGAGTGGCGCCCGCAATAGAGAACCTTATCAATCAGGTCCATGGTCGGCACATTTACCCCAAAATCCCCTGCCTCTTGGATCAATTTATAGGAGGTTCTTGTAAAACCAACAGATATGCCAAAGAGGGGTGGGTTTACACTGATCGGAGTCGTCCAGGCTAAAGTGATAATGTTTTCATTGGCTGTAATGAGACAAACATTTCTTGGATGTGTAAGACGGAAATAATCTGTTAGAGGAATTTGTATTTTAGTTGCCATATTCCAATTACTCCCAACTTAAATAAAAAAATGATAATTAAAACCAATTAAAGTTCCTTTGGAAGAGCGATGATGGTTTGCCCTGCCTTAATAGTAGCTTCTTTCTTAACTTTAAGCTCATATTGACCTTGGATTTTTAATTTTACCATTGAGCCAAAATAGATAAGGCCAATTTTATCGCCGCGTTGCAGTTTCTGACCCACTTTCACGAAACTCTTACAGCGCCGTGCAAATGCCCCAACAATTTGCGATATCCACATCTTCTTCGAATTGTCCATATCGATTTCAATCACATTTCGCGCATTTTCTCCGGCAGCTCGGATTTTCTTCTTGGTAAATCCTAATATCGGTGAAACGATATGGAACCGCCTGTGTTTTCCTGGAATGCGGGTGATACTCGAAACGGTACCATCAATCGGAGATCGCTGCAAATGGCAGTTGATCAAACTAAGTTCAATAAAAAGTACCAATTCATTTGGTAGTTCGTCAATTTGAATTATTCGACCATCGGCAGGCGATAAAATTCCCGCTGCAAAAGGAGGAATTCTCGTTGGATCTCTGAAAAAGAAGATAAAGATAGCTGTTAAAATGAAAATTAATGCAAATAAAAACCGTCCGGTTAACCAGATTAAGAGGATCGGTACTACGATTGCAGGAACGATAACCCAAAGTCCTTCTTTTACAATCTTCATCTTAATGCCCATATAATTAGTGTTATTGTTCTACAAAATGGTTTATAATAAATTAAAATGTTTCGATCCCGACAAATAACCTAAAAAGCAAATAAATCGCAAACATCTCCATTTATACCACATCGTTAAAGGAGAGGAAAGAATCATTGGAGCAGAGGAATATGTTTTTCTAAATAACGTAATTGCTCAAAGACATATGGGCGTGGTACCGTATTGGGTGGGGCATAACGATTTTGGTCGATTTCTTCAGGAATATATATCCGCTTCTCAGCAAGAGCAGCAATAATACTTGCATAAGACCATGATGCCGTTGTTAAATTATAACCACCCCCCGCTACCACTATTGCTTTTCCTTGGGTGAATTCTCTAATTACTTGGAGAATAATTTTTGCAATATCTTGGAACCCGCGGGTAGTAAAACGGAGGTTTGATAACGGATCATCAATGTGTCCATCCACTCCTGCTTGCCAAATAAGAAAGTCGGGTGAAAAGGCTCTTATCGCTTTTGGGACTATTTTACGGACTGCCCAAACAAGCTCTACATCCGAACTGGCAGTGCCCGGCTCGAATGGAAAATTAATACAATATCCTTTCCCCTGTTTCTCACCGATTTCGGTTATTTCGCCGGTTACGCCTGGATAGAGCGATTTACCAGTTTCGTGAAAGGAAATAGTCAAGATATCGGAATTTTGATAGAAAATGGCTTGCGTGCCATTCCCGTGATGCGCATCGGTATCAATAATCGCAATTTTTTCGAATATTCCTTGCTTTTTCAACCACAATGCTGTAACTGCTACATCATTATATATGTTGAAACCGCCTCCCTTATCGGGAAAGGCATGATGATATCCTCCGGCAATACTTACAAAGGGATGCATATGTTCGATGGATTTTTTGGCTCCTGTTAGGGTTCCCCCAACACCCACACACGCGTATTCATGCATCCCCCTAAATGCGGGTGTATCTTCACTTAACTCCCCAATCCCCGTCTCTGACATTTTTTTAATCTTTTTAATATAAGCTGGCTCATGAACCAGCAATAATTCCTCGTCAGTTACGGGTTTTGCTTCATAAACTTCAATATGCTCTTTCAGGAGTTCTAATTTTTGAAGCAAGGTAAAAGTTTGCCGATAGCGATCCCCTGAGACAGGATGATCTGGGCCAAAATTGACTTTACCAAAGCGCTCATCCCAAATGAGTCCTAATTTGTGTGTTTCCATGAAGAGTTATTGCTCCAAATAAAACTTAATAGTAGGAATGAAATTAACAATCACCTAGTATTCTCAAAAATTATTAATGCTATTGCTGTAAGTAAAAGAGATTATTTCAATTTTTTCACTACAATTGGACTTAAATTAGAATGGCAGACTATGATCTTGTTGTGATTGGTGCAGGGCCTGCGGGATCGATGGCTGCAAGAATAACAGCACGATATGGTCTGTCCGTATTGGTTCTTGAACAGAAAAAAGTAGTGGGCTATCCGAGTCATTGTGCAGGAGGGATTCTCACCCCTATTTTAGATCATATTGGATTAGCAGCCACCGTTAAAAATTCAATTCGGGCACAAATCAGAAAGATCAAGCTTATTTCACCTTTGGGAAGGTCGGTTACTCACCAATTTAACAGGAAAATCGGCTATGTGGTTGATAGACCTGCCTTTGATCAACTTTTAATTCGAGACGCCCAACAAAAAGGCGCGGAATTGCTCACTCAAACCCGTGCAATCGGTCTAAAACGGGATAATGATGCCTATAACCAAGTAATTATTAAACATAAAAATGAAATTCAAAAAATCCAGACACGCATAATAATTGGGGCAGATGGAGTGGCCAGTAATGTAGCAAAATGGGTAGGATTATCCATTCCAAGGATATATTCTGGAATTGGATTTGGTTACAATGCTGAAAATATACTGAATATTTCACCTGATACGGTTGAAATATATTTTCTATCAGCAATTCCTGGCGGGTACGCTTGGATTTTTCCAAAAGGAACCGAATCGGCAAATATTGGCGTGGGAGGATATAATACAGGCACTTACATGCATAAGGTTTTCGAATGGTTCAGGCTTAAACATCCAATAGTCTCTACCAAACTACGGCAAGTTCGATTAATGGAGTATACCGGTGGAATTGTTCCGGGATCAAAAATGCCTCGAAAGACCACTTTCAATTGGGGGATTTGTTGCGGCAACGCCGCCAATCAAGTAGATTCATTAACCGGGGAAGGGATCAGATTAGCGCTGATCTGCGGTGATTTAGGAGGAAAAATTGCCATCTCCGCAATACAACAAAATAATCTTTCTCTCATTCATAATTATCATAAATTAATGCAAAGAAAGATAGGGCTTGAATTAGCGGTGTCTTATTTTTTGCGCCATTTTCTCTTGAGGTCCAATGCCGAAGATTATGATTCTTTTGTCCAAGCAATTTCAAAGATGAATTTGAATCTAGTATTTAATAAGCGAACATGGATCCCGCTCTTCTTTCAAGGAATAAGCAGGACACCCTCTGTCTTAAAAATTATTAAATCCGCTTTTCGTTCGCTTCCCCCTATTATCAAATCATCATCCTAATTTTACCAATCATCAAGACGGGAAAGGGAATGCTTTACTAAAAAATAGATAAAAAATACCTAAAATATAGATTATTAATTGGCTTAATTCTGATGCTCTTTTTGACAATTGGATTCAGTATTTAATTTTAGTGCTTTAAATAGAGAATAAATATCCTAAGAATTATAACTGATTGATAATAGAAGAATTCTTGGAGGAAATTACCTCATATCTAAAGATCATCTTAATTTTCATATGAATTTAGAGGAAAAATTTATTTTAAATCTAGAATTTCTGTTATTGAATGAATTTACGGGTCAATTTAAGTTTTAGATTTCAATTATCGAGGTTTGAAAATGGTCGATAAAGATTTTTTTGAAGATTTACAGAAAGAAATTAAGAAAACAGCGGCGGATTGTGAATTTTATAACCATCTCTGTGAAGAAAACCAGTATAACTTCGATATGCGTCTTG
Organism: uncultured archaeon; assembly: GCA_964353755.1. Taxonomy (GTDB): domain Archaea; phylum Asgardarchaeota; class Lokiarchaeia; order Helarchaeales; family HEL-GB-A; genus CAYGYC01. The sequence goes on from CAYGYC010000071.1 coordinate 11,646, forward strand.
ACGATTCCAATTTAGAAGAGATTCCTTATGTCAATTGGAATTATTTTAAGGAATCCAATCAGATTTTTGATAAACTATTACGTATTCCCTTGGATGCGCTCTCGCATTGGACTATTAGTAGTAGTACTTCAGGGGATCCCAGTATTGTAGGGCGGGGACCTGAGGATGTACTCGTGTTTCAAGAGAATTATAAGAAAGTTTTTGAGGAATATGCTCACATGTCCCAAATTCAGAAACTCATATTATTTGCTCCCAAGAGATTATTCATGCGATTTATGCCGGGTACATGGATGGGCAAACGAGGCTATCTATTTTATCGAGATATTACGAATATTTGGGATATTGATACCTCCTTTCTTCTCTTTTTCAATATCCCCAAATACCTTTTCCATTTAATCACCCATTTTCGTTCAAAATCATTTGTCGAGGTTAATGGCAAAGTTTTAGTAAAGGACCTTAAAAGAATTGAAAAAAGTCGAATTCCTGCCTTAATTGGTAATTCTGCTCCCTTAATGTATAAAACCTTGACGGATTACAGAAAAAAGACAGAGCCTACTTTTAACATGCCCGAGAGTTTTCGTATTCAAACGGGTGGCGGAGGCTGGACAGGAGTAAAGGGGCGGGTTAAAACTGATCCCATTAATAAAGTGCAATTCATTGAAAACCTGTCCGAACTCTTCAATGTGACGTATAATAATTTCGGTGACTGTTTCGGAGCGACAGAGACGCCTGCTGCCTTTGGGGGGCATTGGAGTAAAAAATATAATGACTTTCTTCTCCATGTTAAAAAAGAAAATTCCCGAATTCTTCTCCGATCTATTGAAAATTTAGAGCCCGTAAAAGATATGAATGAGCCGGGCGTTTTAGAGGTTTTAACCCCGTATGGGGTAAAAAGTTATGCAGGCATTGCTATTTTACTGGATGATATTGTTAAAATTGTCGATTCTAACAGATGTTCAGAATGCGGTCGCGAGAATGTCATCGTTTTTCGCTATCAGGGACACCTAACTCCTGAAATTGGTAGAGGATGTTCCTCCTATACTCAATTGTTTCCCTTTACGAAAGAAACCTAATTCAAAAGCGTCGAGCTTTTTACTAAGGGGGATATTTTTCTTGAAGAAATTCCTTAATACAGCGATTTACTTGCCCGGTCTGAGTAATAAGGGCAAAATGGCCCGCATTTTTTATGACACAGAGTTTAGCGTCTGGGATTTTCTGCTGCATCTTCCGCATCATGGATAAGGGTGTGATTGTGTCCAAATTGCCGCAAATCAGACATGTTGGAACCTTTATCTCGCCTAATTTCTCCTCAAGATTATAATTGGCAATTTGTTTTATTTCTTCAATGATCACATAACTCGGAACGGCATTTAAATCGCGCACCCATGTTTTCACCGTTTCGACTGGCTTATTCATTCCCAGTGCAATGAAAGGTATGCTTAAATTGGAGATCGTTCGCACCGACCAGCGAAGGAGCGGATTTAAGGTCATTGTCAAAGGAGTGGGCACTAGATTCCAAAATAATTTTTGTTGGAAAGTTTCAACAATTGTATATGAGGTATCGATAAGGACTAAAGCTTTGGTACGCTCAGGATAGTCGTGATATGTGATTTGTGCAACTCCGCCTCCAGCAGAATGTCCAATTATCGCCCATTCATCTAATTTTATTGTATTTTGAAAATTAATGAAATCTTGGCGTAAGCGGTCTAAATTATAACCTTTGCGAGGTTTATCACTTTTGCCATGTCCTCTCCCGTCTAAAGCAATTACTTTATAACCCATTTCTAACAAAAGAGGTATTTGCTCACTCCAAAATGCAATACTTGCGCCCCAACCATGATATAAAAGAATTGGTCTCCCGTTTTCACGCCCCTGAATTTCGTACCACATCCGTACGCCATCGTCCAATTCAAGATAAGGCATATTTTTTTCTCCGAAGTTAATTTTGATATTATCTGAATAAAACGGCCCTAACTGGAGAGCCATCTGCTAGTTTTAACTTTAAAGGAAAAAAGAAAAGAACGTATTCGCCGGGCTGAATATTTTTTAAATTAATGCCTTCCAGGATAAGAATTCTATTTTGTAATAGGATTTGGTGAGTTAAATGGTCCTTAGATCGAAATTCTTCGATGGAAAGGTAGTCTATACCTACAGCTTTTATCTGCTTACTCGCTAAAAATTCGGCAGCTTCTGGAGTCAGATAGATAAAGCGTTTTTGAAAGCTTCGTAAAGTCCATAGGTCAGAATTTTTCGTCTTGAAAAGGATAATATCTCCGATTTTTATATCTAAATTAACAATATCTGTCTTTCTAATTTTCTCCTCTACGGAAAGGTCGAATATTTTAGCGCGTCCACAGAACTGCTCGGGACTGAAATCATCAAGCGTATCTCCATTTTGGAGGAAATGGCGGGGCACATCCACATGAGTGCCCGAATGGGAACTGAGTTTTAATTGAAGGATGTTGGCAGTGTCTCCTTTTTCAATAGAATATTGAGGTACTAACTCAATTTCAGAATCGCCGGGATAACTAGGTAAATCTGTTGATAGAGGGACCGAAATATCATAACATTCCTTATAATCGAATTTCATTTCTTGCCTTCCCTAGATAGGAACAGATCCCGGTAATATAATAGTTAGCCCATTGGTGATATTTATTGCCTCTAGGCGTCCCTCTAATGTGATATACGCGATCTGATCACTTTTCGCTGCGGCTTCCGAATTGAGATAGAATTCTTTCATACCAGAAACTTTTTGGACACTCGAAACGATATACCCCGTTTTCTGATAGGATTCACCGATTTTCAGTAGATTTTTTTGGGCATCTTTGATAATATTCTGAACTAAGGATTGATCCATCCTAATAGAGCTATGATGAACCACTTTGTGGATTTCGGGTAAATCTTCCTTGAGAGGTACCAGTTCTTTATCTTTCTTTTGTAAAAATAACTTATTTTTGTCATCGCGCACTATATTAATTGGAAACCCTTTTTGATCAACTGGTGAGTAAGAGGTTTGGGTGTTCAATGGTCGGATATCTGAGGTCACTAAAGGATTTTTTACTGAAATATTTACCGCTCGATGAAAATAATATGGAATAACGTGGAACAGATCCCCTTCATGAGCAAGGGTTATACTCGTCTCTTC
>CAYGYC010000072.1:0-12671 GCA_964353755.1 uncultured archaeon
CGACGGGACCGCGCGATTGATCGCCCATGGGGATATTGAGGATAGTTTTGGCTAATCCTTCATAAATAGTATCCTCTGAGGAAGTATCGACGGGTTGGGCAAGGTTATATCCCATGAGATCCATGACAGTAACAGCGCCAAACTTGCGTTCCATCCAGTCATACATCAGAAGTTCCCAGAAAATCGGGATGTAAATCCAGACTACGCGGAATTTCTCTTCAATTTGATACATCTCTTGTAAGGGGCTTGTTTTGCGTCTGACCATATCCGCGGCTTTGTCCCGGGTCCATTTGATATAATCCAAGCATTCTTGCGTGCCGGCGCTAGTGGTAAGGGTCATATAAGTGCTAAAGGTAGTCATACTCGGGAGAGGGGCAGGAACAGCGGTCATTAATTCATTGATATCTAAAGTGTATTCCCTGGCTTTATTAGATAACGCCATAACTTGTTTTAAGCGGTCCGTATCGAGCGTGAGCCCCAAATTTTGTTCGGCCCACGGAATGATTCCTTTGACTTGTTCGGTGAAATAGGGGAGGGTGCGTTCATCGTAGAATTTATTAGTCTCGTCAAAGTGCCAGTAGGGGACATCAAGGGTATAGGTCGGAACTTTATACCAATTTTGAATGACTTGATAGAGGATATTGGTGGAATCGCAGGGTTGGGAGGCATAAACAACTCCATCCGGCTTTGGAGCTTCATTTTTCATCATGGCGCCGATCCAAACTTTCTGGGCATTGCATTGCTCTGGAGAAATACCGTTTTCTTCTGCAAAATCAATATATTGCATGTGTTGCTTTCCGACTACGGATAAAGCCACTGATGCCACCTCTTGGCAGAGGGGGTAGGCATTTAACGCATAAATAATTTCCGGGGGAATACAGAAATTGTACATGATTTTCTTTCGCCCATCGGCTTCTGCCTGATAGACTCCTTTCAGGTAATTGGCAAGAATCTTCAGAAATTGCGGGTTGACGACTTGTTCGGTTTCGGTTTGCATCATCGTATCAAACAATTGAGCCATGCGGTCGATATAACCGATCATGGTATCGAACAGGGGATATTTTTTCTGTGCTTCAACCATATTTCATTTCACCTCATTTTAATACCTCTATGAAGGCTTGAGACCGGGTTTTCATCTGACCCACGCCTGAGAGAATGTAATCTCGCTCAAGAATGAGGTTAGGAACACCCAACTCTTTCAATTCATTTTGGAGCATGAAGATTTCACCCGACCAGAGGTCACACATCGCGATCCGTTCAAAAATGACCCCATCGACGTAGAACTCTTTGATTTGGTTTTTAATAAGGTCCAATCGGACCTGATGGCCTGCGCGTTCATCAATCATTCGGGGACACGGCGATTTTAAGAGGTATCGTTCCGCAAGGGCTTCGATCGGGTTCAAGTTCTCTTTCACTTTCCCATGAAAATATTTGGACCCAAAGCAGTGGCTATCTGTAACGACCACACTCCCGAGGTCTTCGATAACCTTCACGTACTCCGGATTATCTACTAAGCCACCCACGATCATCAGTCGCGGGAGACCGGCAGACCCTTCTTTGCCTTCCAATTCTTTGAGCAGTTGGGAAAGCAGTGGATTAAACGATTCTTTTGGCATCGAGAGACACGCAGTCATTATGGCAGCGGCATCCGTTCCAGTCAGGGGAGGGGCTTCCGTTTTCCGAAGTTCATAGAGCGCCTCTAAAAGATCGTAGGTCTTGTTGTAGAGTTTGATTGAATTCTTGAGATTCTCATTTGAAATGGTCACTTTGAAGTCAGTTTCAAGATGGTGTTTTAAATTGTCTAATTCGGCTTGAAACCATTTCAGTGCGAGGGTATCAGTTCGATGGGGAATGCTGAGGAAGTGGTAGAAAGGGGGGGGATGGCGTAATCGCCAATTATCGAACATGCGGCGCACATGATCACAGGAGTTATAGGCGATAATGCCATCGAGGAAATCTAATTTACCATTCAATACCATATCGAGTAGGTATCGGGCAAATGGACAATTTAACCGGGACATACATGCGTCTGCAAGAGTAGATTCGCCATGTCCACGTCCCGTTATGCGGATGGGCAAAATTTTGGCGGCGTGGATGATCTCTTCTGGAATATAGGAGCAGAGATATCCTACCACTTTCCCTTTCTTTTTCCAGTCCTTAATCCAAGAATTTGGTAAACTTTTCGCGGCTTCAAACATTTTTTCCATAACAGACAAATTCTTACCTCCTTGAATAAAAAAAAGAGAGTTCACGCAAGGCGACTTTTAACTAGCTCCGTAATATCCATAAATTTCAGATTCGAGCCTGTGGCTTTAATGGCATCTTCAAAATTTCGTTTGCAGAAGGGGCAGGAGGAGACGAGAACTTCTGCGCCAGTCGCTTCGGCTTCCTTAATACGCTCAGTGGCAATTTCAATTGCCCAATCGCGAAATCCCGATTTGACTCCACCACCGGCGCCGCAGCACCAGGCATTTTCTCTGTTGCGTTTCATTTCAATAAGTTCGACACCGGGAATGCTTTGCAGAATTTTCCGAGGGGAATCGTAAATGCCACAATGACGCCCGATATGGCAGGGATCATGGTACGTCACCTTAAGCGGGGTGCCCTCCTTGAAAGTCACTTTGCCCTCGTCAATGAGTTTCACAATATAATCCGTGACATGGTACAACTCAAACTCCGGTTCCACACCCAATAATGGAAGATAATCCTCTTTGAAAGTGCGATAACACCCGGCGCAGGAGAAGACAACCGCCTTTGCTTGGGTATTTTTCACTAATGCCATATTATGCTCCGCCAAATCTCGGACAAGTCTCAATTGTCCTGTCCGTATTAAGGGAGATCCACAACACCATTCATCTTTGGAAACTGTGACATCGATGCCTAGTTTAGTCAAAATATCTAACATAGCGGTGGCGAGGTCTGCATCCCGATAGGAAGAAGTACATCCTACAAAATACAGAACCTCTGCCGTATCCTTGAGCTCAAAGGCGTCCTTTACCCAACTCGTACGTTTAGCGTGCTGTTCTTTATAGGGATTTTTCTGCGCTTCGATGGATTCTTCAAAGACCTTTTGACTCTCTAAGGGACCTAGACCTTGTTCGACCGCCTCGGCGCGAAGTGCTTCAATTATTTCTAGGAGATGATCATGAACTTCTAATTCACATTGAACAGTACAATTACCACATAAAGGACAGGCATAAATCTTCTTAACGATCGAATCGGAAAATTTGATTTTGCCTTCGAGCAAGGCACGTGCGATCCACACCTTCCCACTTGCATAGAAGGATTCGAACTGAAATTTTTTCCCACCGGGGCATGAATCCGAATAATTCTTGATGATATATTTGCAGGTGCCACACCGAACACACGCATAAACCCAGTCCCGAAGTTTTTCCAGACTTTCTAGCGTCATTTTCTTTCACCTTCAATCGAGGAGAGCCCAACGATCGGGGTTCATTATTCCATTAGGATCTAATGCTTTCCGAATCTTCTTTGCAAGAGCTATCCAGTTAGGATCCATCACTTTAAATACTTTCTTCGCAGCCCAGGCGGGACATTTATAGGGGATCGCGCCAAGTGGTAAAGTCGCATCCACCAATTCGCCTAACATCTTTCGTACCGTTTCGCTTTCGCCCTTTTCTGCTTTATTGAAGGGGATGAGGAAGCGTACTACGAAGAAATGGGCGGAATCCATCATTTTCACGAAGATGAGGGGTTCAAAGCCATAATTCTCCATGATCTTCTTTCCAGCTTCGTAACTCTTCCGCCAATTATTTGCATTCATGTAGGTCCCAAGCCAAGACATGCCCACTCCTTTCTTATTTCCACTGCGAAATTCAAAGAACGGTGGTAAATTCGAAGGTAAGTCAAGAAACTCTAGCACCTTCTTTGTGGCGGCTACTTCGATGGGGAGAATTTGCAAATTTTCCTTCGTCTGCGTGGTGATATCCGTAGCCAAATCCATGAGGATCCGTTCCTTATTTTTCAAGTCTTTCTTATCATTGGCAAATACAATTAATCCCGTTAAGACTTCTGGCTCATCTGATCGAATTTCCCGAAGGGGATGCTTGAGCCCACCCATCATAAGAACAGTAGGCCAGCTGAACGAAAAGTCGCCCATGGTGATATCCATTCTTGATAGATGTTTGAAGAGTTCCTCTGCGGCATTCAACCCAAACGATATAGCACCGTAGACTTGGCGAATAGGAGGTTTTGGGACGACCTTAACGGCGCATTTAGTCACAATGCCAGTCATACCTTGCCACCCAACGAATAGTCCCGACATATCTGGTAGCGGATATTTCATATTCCAATGTTCGGAAGTTGCACAGGATCCAATCTTCACTAGTTCACCTGTGGGTAACACCGCTTCTAATCCAGTAATCCAGTCACCCATGCAGCCCCAGCGGAAGGAGTATTCAGTTAACCCTTCTAAAAGGGCATTCGCCGTGATAGAGGTAAAGGGCGGGGCAAAGGCATAAGAATAAATGAAGTCCGGATGATTTTCCTCGAGATATTTCTTTATATGTCCAAAGGTTACGCCCGGTTCGAGCACAACGTATTTACTGAGTTCATCGAATTTTACGATTTCTTGCATGCGCTTTAAATCGACAACCATCCCACCGCGGTGCGTGGTGGTCAATCCGCCAATATTGGCAGCAGATATATAGGGAATGATGGGAATTTTGTGTTGATTAGCGAGTTTTAGCAGCTTTTGGATTTCCTCGGGGGTCTTTGGCATGACTATAGCTTCCGGATTACCTTGGGGCTCTTCGGTCATATCGAAGGCATAGATATAAAGATCTTCAGGATCAGTGGAAACAAAGTCCTGTCCTACAATACCAATTAAATTATTCATAATTTTCTCAGGTATCATTTTATTCATTTCCTTATTTTCTAATGTGTTACCAAAATTCTAAAATCTTTTGGGTTTTTATTTTTTGAATTTTTATAATGTTTTATTATTTTATTGATTCTCTATAAAGAAGTATTAATCGTTTATGATTATCAGATATGATAAAGGGTTTTTTTGAAAAAAATCCCTTTTTCTAAGCTGATTTAATTTTAGCTTCACACTTAATTTAAATCTTTATTCAGCATATTCCACTGATTTTATAATAGATTTTTTTATTTCTGATCATAAATAGATGTTACTTCGCCACTCATCCTATTTAAATTTTCCATAAAACTGTAGTAAGCGAAGATATGATATCTTTACTACTTTTGAATAGAAATAGAGGTGACTTTGCCATTAGACCGATTTAAGTCTTCCGAAAGGCTTTAATAGGCGGAGGTACAATATCTTTATTATGAAAGAAAGAGATCCTGGATTTTGGAAAGATATTAGTCAGCACCAAAAGTCAGAAATCAAAATTCAAAAAAGTTTTCTAAAAGTGAATTCACCCAATTTTTTGGGAATTTATTGGAGGAGATTGGAATAGAGCAGTATTATCACCAGTATAAAAATAGATCGGTAATCGAGGGATTATTTGGAATGGTGAAATCGTGCTATAGCTTATTAGGTCGAGCAGATAGAGTATTACCCGTGAAAGGGAAAGAAGAAGTAGAAATTCATTCTCTTCTAACCTTATTAGCGATACAATTTTTAGCACTCATAAATTACCGCATATATCACGTCCAAGAATCCCTCTTATCAAGTTATTACGTATTAAAATTGCGAAATTTAAAAATCTACTATTAGAACGCCTGAGGAAAAAGCGTATGAATTATATTCTTTCGAATGAGAAAGAGGTCTTGGAAATTAGGTCCCTAAGAAAACTACCTATCGCGTTTTATTTTTTCCCATAAAAAATTAGACTGTTTTTCCGATATTGACGCGACAAGCAATGGGTTGGACGCGTTTTTATGAGGCAATCGGTCCAGACGGGTTAGTTTGAGAGAGGATCTATATTAAAATTATTAAGTAAGTAGATATTATATATCAATTCCTCACTTTTGCGCAATTACGAAGGGGTGGTTTATATACCATTCTGTGCACAAAGGGGTATGCAAAGCAAACTCACCGCCTTCCCGCAAGGGAAGAGTGCGACCGAAACCGCCCCCCAAACCGAAGAGATCCCCCAAGAGAACACTTCTTTGGAAGAAACCACCGACATGCTCAAGGCAAAATGGAGCAATGCCGCCTTTCCCCTTCTCGATCTGTGTAGCAAAAATCTAATTTTCGGTAAATTTTTGGATTTTTTATAACTATGTTAACTTAATGCTTTTTCCCTATTAATCATTTGTGATTATCATCTTTGCTAATTATCAACGTATTTTTACAATGCGTAAGGGTTAACTTTAAACTAAAATGTTCCTTATTTAGAAACAAGGGACGGATTAGGAGAGGGAGGGCTTTCTGAACTTACCCTGAAAAGGTAGTAGGCTTGAGCAATACCGAAGAATATTGTTATATAGACAACAAAGTTTAAGGGAAACCATCGGTCCAAGACATCTGTGGTGCCAAGCACGATCCAGAAGAGACCGGCAAATAAATGGAGCAGGGCATTTGCCATAATAATAAACGGAACGCCGAGATTGAAAATGAGGATGTCAATCTTGTGTTGAACCTCCTGGGATCGATTTTTGATGAGATGCAGGATGATATAATAAAAACAGCCCCACACTAGGAAAAAGAATAGGAATTCCTGAATGATATAGATAGTCAATCCTTGCCAAATGCCGAACTGCTCCATTAAATTGCGGATAACCGCATTTCCCTCATCCACAATTCCAAATTGGCCTGAACTGATGAAGAAGTAGGTAACTATTACGTCAAAAAAGGTTAATAGCACGTAAGTGATCATCCAAAAGCGCATCGATTGGAGGTGCATGAAGTCGAATTGGAATTAGGCTATTTAAAATCCCCTGTTAGAAATTCTTCCAAAAATCGCCAGGTGCAATTTTTCGCTCAGTGATCGCTTTTGATTATCATAAACGAAAACCCTTAGTCTGACGGGAACGGGAAATAATGAACGAATACGAACCTTATTACACGATTACTAATAAAAGATATGAAAGTACTCTAAGTTATCCCAGTGTAATTGTGCAAAAATTCAAATAATCTTTATCAATTTTTGAATTGTGCAAAAACTTTAATTGTGTATAGCTAAATGGTTTTTTGAATGAGTATATGGTAAATGAATGGTAATGGGTTTATAGAAAATGACGGAGCCAGAAGTTTGTAATAAAATAATGACCATGAAAGAAGCAATTTCTAAATTTGTCCATGAGGGGGATATTTTAGGAATTGGGGCGTGTGCCAATAATATACCTTATAGTGCAGTCCACGAGATCATCCGGCAGAAAAAGAAGAACCTCCACGCGGTCCAGCCAACGTCCATGTTTGAAATAGACATGCTGGCGAATGCCAGGTGCCTTAAAGAAGTCAGTTTTTCTTGGTCGATTCGCATGATTTCGGGATTACGCGGGATAGATCGGGCTATTAAAGAATTTGGAATAAAAATTAATGATTATACTAATTATACCTGTGCGCTTGCTTTAATGGCGGGTGCGTATCATATGCCTTTCTTGCCGTGTACTGAAAGTATTTATCATACGGATATTTACAAATGGGCTAATGAAGGGATGTTTAGCCGGATTCAGGATCCCTTTGTAACGGATAAGGAAACCCCAGTCACCTTGGTTAAAGCCATTAATCCCGATGTGGCAATCATTCATGTACAGCGCATAGATAAAAAGGGCAATGCCCAATCGTGGGGGGCCTTAGGAACGGTGCGCCATACGGCGATGGCTTCTAAGCATGTGATTGTTTCAGCTGAAGAAATTGTAGATGATGAAATCGTGAAGCGGAGCCCCAATCAAACCATAATCCCGAGCTTTTATGTAGATGCGGTCGTTCATGAACCGTGGGCTGCCCATCCAACGGAAGTTCTGGGATATTATGATTTTGATCGCATTACCGTGGCGCATTACATATCCGCTTCTGGCACTTTAGCCCTCTTTGAAAAGTGGGCGAATGAATGGGTCCATGGTGTTGAAAGTCGTGAAGATTACATTAATTATTACATACACAAATTTAGTTTTAATGCGTTGAATCGGTTGCGCGCGAAAAATTATCCGATGTCCGCGCCCTATAGCTTAGGGTCCACATTTCAAACGGAAATGCAGAAACTTAACGTCAAATTAGAGGAGATTGAACTCAACCCGGAGATGGTTGAGATGGAGATAGAAACAAAAGAAGAGGAATAAGTATGGTGAAAACGATTAAAGCAAAAATCTCTTATGATGAGATTATGTGTTCAGCAGCATCGCGTGAAATAAAAGATGGCGAAACTGTTTTTGTTGGGCAGGGCACGCCCCTCTTGGCGGCACTTTTATCATTGAAGGCGGGAAAACGGATTACGCTCGTGATGGAAGGGGGTATTATTGGTTTTACGCCCTACCGACCGCCCATCCATATTGCCGATATGAGTGCTATGCTTGGGACCGAGTGTTGTTGCGAAATGGTCGATATGTTTGGAATGTTCCTGTTGGGTGGGAAAATCGATGTCGGGTTTCTGGGGACTTCTCAGATTGATAAATACGGCAATTTAAACACCAGTTTCACACGCGATCCGAAAGAATCAGTTCGCGGAAGAATTGCAGGAAGTGGAGGCGCCAATGAAATTGCGGGACACAGCAAACGGCTGATCATTCTGCTACACCATGGAAAGTTTATGGATAAATTATTCTATCGGACGAGCCCGGGATGGATGGAAGGGGGCACCTCTCGGCGAGATGCGGGCTTACCGGGCGGGCCATCCGCACTAATATCGCTCGATGGGCTTTTCCGCTTTGAAGAAGACACGAAAGAAATGTATCTGGATTCAATTTTTCCTGGGAAAAAGATAGAAGATATTAAGAAGAAAGTGCCCTGGGATCTCAAAATCAATCCGGATTTAAAGGTAGAACAGCTTCCGACTTATGAAGAAATAATGATGGTCCGGCAGTTTAGTCCTAATATCAGCTTAGGACGGGTAAGATGGGCGGCAACCCAAACAGACGAACTCCGGCGGCTCTCGACTAAAAATTTAGGCTGCCGTCGAAAATTCGAAGTACTAGATTCACAAAGCCTCTCACGCATGAATAAAGAAGGACCCGTACCAAAAGAAGATCCCGTCTTAAAAGAAGAGTAAGGTTCCCAGTTATATCGTAATCAAACCACTAGGACCTTTTAAAATCCATTTTATCCCATTTCAAGAGGGCATCTCTAATTTATTTTAGGTGAAGCTTCTCTCATTTTAGAGGATACTCCCTGAAAGGGGATTATAATACCTTTTTATATTTCAGTTTCTATTGGAAGGAACATGGTTTCATCGCGGGGAAAAAAGTGGTTTCTTATCGGGGTGGTGTGTGCAATAATTATAGGGATTGGACTTATCCCCGTCCTGTATCCGCCCTATATTTTTAATTATAGCCATATAAACTGGAAAGGCAAGGATTTAGCGCAAGATGTGACGGGGGATTATGCTTATTTCAATAACTTTCCGAATTTTAGCACTCCTACGCATTTAGATGTGTATGATATACGATCCCTGCCTTACGAGCAACAAGTGGTTCTTACCACGTTACAAGGGCTCGTCAATAAGGCGAATACATCCCTCTATTTAATCTATCGCGATTCTGATGCTTTCTGGCTGGAGCGCCTTCGGGAATATTTTGGGGTGACTTATACGCTATGGACGTATAGTTCCTATTGGGAAATCATCCAAAAATACAACACATCCATAGCGGGGGTAATTATTTATGATGAGAATTTGTTGGATACCGTGAATGTAGCCACGTTTTTGGCAGGGTTGAATGCCTCTGTGGTCATCCATCCTTCGATGCAGACTAATTTCGCAACGATATTGGGGATTTACCCGATTTGGGACTTTCGGGGGAATTTTTCCACACGAGTCGCTTTGTACTCGTGGGCATGGGAAAGGTTCTGGCCCTTTGCAAACCATAAAATGATTTGCAGTTTAGATCCTACCCAAACCTTTTTCCGGGATTACATCGTAGCTGCTAAAATTTTTAGTTTTTTTCTCGATGTAGGACCGTTTGGTGAGGAGGAACAAATCCAATTGTTTCGCCGGTTCATGGCGGAAAGCCCTCCTAATATTCCGGTCTGGGGCTGGTTTAATGATCCAGGACGTGCTTTGGGGGAGTATGAGGCGGTTAAAACGATATCGCATGCCGGCAAGTATTCATTTTGTGCTGCCATCCCTGATCTAACCGTGTTAAGTGCATTTGGCAATCCTCCACTTGCCCAGAAACCCGTAAGTTTTAACGCCACGAGCTATCCGCTAGAGAATAAAATCTACGTGACAGTAGTCGTCTCTGATGGGGACAATGTCAATTATGATGCGGATTATCTATTGACTCAAATCTGGCAAAATCCGCTGCGAGGTACAGTTCCGCTGGGATTTACTTTAGAGCCGCTTATGGTGCGAATTTGCCCTGTCATGTTAAGATACTATTATGAAAATGCGACCAGCAATGACTATTTTGTGGCGGGTCCTTCCGGCGCAGGCTATTGCTATGTGGATATGAATCCTTCGCTCCCTAGTTACTTGAATGTGACCAAGCAGGCTATGGCCCAATGCGACATGCGCCAGGTATGGCTCCTTAATGGATATGAAGGCTTTCAGCCGCATTATTCGGAGGAAGTAATCAATGCCTATACCTCGCCAAATTTGAATTTAACAGGCATTTATCTCGATTATCATGATTTTCAGGCGGAATCTAATTATTTGGCAAATAATGTGCCCGTTTTTCATTCTTTATGGGTAGAAAATGAGAATGAGATTATCGGTAAATTGAATTCCATTGCCAATACGAATCCAAGCTGCCCGATCTTCGTAATGGTTGCCTTTAATAGCTGGGATTTCTCCATAACGAAAATCAAAAACGTCATCAATGCCTTACCCAATGAAACGTTCACCTTTTTACGCCCGGATCAATTCGCTGAACTGTTCCAATGTTATCAGGTGAATTTAAGAACTAATAACGGCATGAATGAAACTACGGTGTTCTTCATCACCGCCATTTTCTTTATTATAACAGCAGTCGTGTTGGCGCTTATTTGGTGCGCAAACGCAAGTAAAACCCAGAAAAGGGAAAAATCGATTGGATTCACTTCGCTGCTGAAGTTTTTTTATGTAGTTCTAGATGTAACAATTCTCTTGATAGTGAAATTTTATTTGTATTCCACGATTCTGAATATCCTTTATCTGCTGATTTTCCTCTTTTCATTATTTATCGGGATTTATATAAAGAAATATTTGGAGAGGGCATTTGGATTTTATGAAGCAGTTCAATTATCGTTCGGATTAGCGGCGCTAGGAATAATATTATTTGCCATTGTGCCGCAATCCATCATAGTGCTGGGCATCCCATTGGGCAGCCTCCTATCAGAGCAGGTGCAATCCAGCCACCTACTATTTAATTCTTCGAGTCTCGGTAAAAGGTCATTTTTCTACTCATTGCTACTGGCGGGAACACTTATTCTTCTAGTTCCTTTCCAATACTATCCTATTTTGCTATATAGCATTTCAATTATTTTTCCAGTTATCGCTAGTCTCATATTATTCTTTTTTAAAAGGGCTCATCTTTGCTATTTTAGTGGATTTTCGGCAGATATTCGCTATTGGTACCCCAAAGGCGTCCTCTTCGGAATAATGCTTATGCTATTATTTCAACCCACTTACGCTCCGGAACGATTCTTCTTCTATATATTTTGGGGATTGGAAAATTTCCCAACCAAGGCAACCATTGCTTTCGCTGTAGCAGCAACGTATCTTGCAGCTATTGTTTTTTATGAATTGCTTAGGGTAAAAAATTTCTCACTTTCAAAGCCTAAATCTCTTTTAATACTGGGGTTAGGAATGAGTTGCTATATTTTCAGTCCTTTCTTACTTCAGAATCCCTTGATCTTTATATTTTCACATTTCCTTTTTGTATTCGGGATACTTACATTTCTCGATCTCTATATCATTTCGCCCCTGCCCTTTTCTGAATATAGCAAAACGCCCCCATCTTGGTTTAAAGGAAAAGATCCCCGCGGATTTGTCGGGCAATTTTCTTTCTGGCTTCTGTTCGGATTGTTTCTAATCTTTGTGCCGCCCACAGTTATTGTTGTTGATTCCCAAGCAGCCTTTACCTACTTAGGCATCACGGGCATTGAACAATTGAGTTGGTCCCCTTTCATGTGGGCTATCTTCTATACCCCCTCCCTCTATATGTTCCTCGCTATTCCCATCATCTTTTACGTCATACTTTTTGGAATCCTAAGGACCATCTAAAATTAGTTTCAGACCATCTTCTAAATCATGCTTCTTTTTTAAACCGAGGGATTTATTATTGATAATCACGGCAATTTGATTCTGCGGAACATCTCGGGCTTTTAGCAGAATATAATCTTTTTGGGGGAGGATCGTAAGGAGGAGATTAACGGAAGTTTCACTAAAGGTTGCGGATTTCACGATCATCCCATCAATTCCCCAGGCAAGTTGTTCTTTAAAGTCAAGGAAGAGATCCCCAAAATGTTTTTTCACATAAGCCGTTGCGGATGCCGATGTGCCAATGCCCCAATCAAACATAATATATCCTGGTATGCGCAAATCATGTCCAGAATGCCCATAATTTTCACAAACACAACCGCGATCGACCCCATCCACCGTATTGAG
>CAYGYC010000072.1:12681-14788 GCA_964353755.1 uncultured archaeon
TTTTAAATTGCCGGGACATTGTTCTTCATTTTCCCTGAGGAGTTGCATAGCCCAACATGCCCGAAGGGTCGCAATCGCGCGTTCCATATACTCTTTTTTTCCAGTGACAAGATAATAATCCATATACACGCGAACGAAGAGCCCATGGCGAGCATCAGATAATTCGGCATCGGCATTTTGGCTGCAGAAGCCGCCGTAGGTATTATAGCTGATGTAGGGCATGGACCAAACCTGTTGAAAGAGGGATAAAATTGACATAACCCGTTCTCCAGATTGGAGATAAACCGCATTATTGGTGAGTTTATAGAGTTCTTTAAGACCTTCGGCGGCCCAGTAAATGCAGAGGGCATTCATGACATGACTTTGGGTGTAATGATCGTAGAAATCGAGAGGTAAATGGGTGCAACTAAAGAATGGTTCAAAATCATGCCATTTGTTATTGAGAATGATTTCCGTTTGGAGGTACCGCGCAATTTTTTCGGCGATAGGCAGTACCCTCGCATCGTGTGATATTTTGTAGTACTCACACAGAAACATTAAGGGCGCACCACTACTCGCGGAATTAAGCAGGATGTCGCTAATAATGGGGGTATGTTTATCTTCTTTAAAATCGATATAGGTAGGAATGGCGCCATTAGGTAACTGAATTTCTTCTAATAATTCGACCAATGGCGTAGATTTCTCTTTAATTTCAGCGCGCTGTTCAAAATCTTGATAATATTTTAGCCCCCAATACAATGCTAAAGTGGTATCTACTAAATTGAAAAGATCCGTATAGACGAATGCTTGTAGGCCGTTTATGGTGGAAATTTCCGTGGCATCCCAGGTTGCAGGAAAAAGGACACTTGGAAATACGCCCCGAATTCGCGTTAGATTCAAGAGTGAATTTAAAATTTTATTCCCTTTTGTTTTTAAATCGTCATTTTGCCAAAGTTCTCCGAAATATCGCAGAGCATAACCTGTACGAATATTCATAAACCATGCATTATTCCAGATTTCAGCAGTGCGCCGAATAATGGGAAAAGTACGAGTAAACCAGTCAAACCGTTTTATCCACCAGGCAGAATTAGAAAAATACATAATAATTTTTCCTAATACTGATTTCCGACCGGCTATTTGGTTAATATTCTTCGGTCTATGTTTTTTGATAGCTTCAGAGGTGGTAAATTTCAGCTTTCGTTTGCGTTTACCCAACCAGGTATTCTGAAAAGTGCCCCCACATTCCGCCCCATTAATCGAAAAATTACACCAGTATTTATGGCGATCAAACATGACTTTGAATGCTTCCTCCGTATTAACATCGTACGGTAAAACTTGAGGATTTAAATTCTCATATAACAACTTTTGCCCATAGGTCTGCCATAGAAAGCTGTTGATAGTTTCTAATACCTCGGATACTGAGATCCCATTAAAGAATTTTAGATAATAACCGAAAGAAAGATCTGTGCCTTTTTTAATTTTCATTTTTTTCTTTGGATTGTGCTTGAAAAAGATGTGTTCAACGGGTCTGTAATTACCAAAGCCATAAGATAATTGGGGCTGTTCCTCCACTTCTTCTGACTTTAGGTTGAAGTCCATCAAGGTTTGAAAGGGCCGATTTTTCCCTAATATTTCTAAATCCGGAATGAAGGCAAAACTGATTTTGCCCTTCGCATAGATAATCGCCGGCGATCGGAATACATGGTCTCCAATCACATAATTCTCTTTATAGCGGAGATGCGGAACCCATTTGAAATCTGGATTATTCCCCAGCAGTATCGCATAAGTAGCGATTAGTTTAGATAATTTTAATTTGGTTTTACTAGTAATTTTATATTCAACATGGATTAAATCCTTAGCTTTCAGCAAAATTTCTAATGTAATGGAGAGAGCGGGGTCATCTAGTTGATAAATTAGTGTATTTTCAGTTTTTGCTTTAAATAGTAATGATTTTGAGGAACATTTAGTTCTATCATGTAATTGTAGAATACCTGATTGTGGAAGATTACCGAGTATGGGAATCCATGTGCCATCATCTTTTATATCGACGCGTTCAGAAGTCATCGCCTGATTTTCTTCCAAAATTACTCGTAAGAAACTATTCTCTAACTTATTTTGCGTTATAGTA
>CAYGYC010000073.1:0-14739 GCA_964353755.1 uncultured archaeon
CACTTACTTCCCTTCCGAAAGCGGCCTCTCGATCAGCGCGGATTCGCGGCTTGCCAAAAACGCAGGAAGGCTATTTACATTTATAATCCTTTTTTTTCGAGTACTGGGTGTTTTGGTACTAATAGCCCTCTATCAACGAAAAGAAATAGTGTAAAGAGATTATCTATTAAAATCTTCTTTTTTTATTGCGTATAGAAAAGGGGGTAGATGCAAAATATTATAGGGACGACAATCTCGCTCTTATCTATTAAATCTAGCCTAATACCGCGAGGACTTTTAATATTTCACATATTCTTATGTTTTAGTTAAAGATAACGAGTGAATGAAGCCACGGGCAATTCCTAAGAGAATGCTTTTGACCCATTGATCGGGACGATTTTCTTGGAGTTCACCAGGACTTCGCCCAAATTTGTGCAATAGAACTTCGGCGATATACTCTTCGTCTGGATTTTTGCGCATAGCATCAGTGACCGTCTGTATCCAGGTATGATAGTCGGTAATTGCCGTCGTGATACCGTTCTGAGCATCGGCACTACTCGCAAATCCGTAAGAGGCAATGGCCAGTCCCTTGGGATTTAGTTTTTGAAATCGGAGAAGCGATTGGATATAGGTATGATGATCGAAATAAGGGGCATACGCCGTGGGGCGAGAAAATCCGGCGCCCAGATGGTGACTTCCACAGGCATCCCCTACAAAAAGAATGCCTAGTTTTTTATTTAGGATAGTAAGGTGATCAGCAATATGCCCCGGTGTTTCTAACACATCTAAAACATAATTTGAATCTAATTTAATTAGAGATCCTTCTTTGAGAAAACATGAGGGGTTTGATAATCCCATTTTCTCTGACTTTTTAGCATATTCCGCCTTTAATTCTTGGGCTAAAGCCGGGAGCCCGATGGTGGCGTGGGGAAAGTATTTTGCAAAATCATAGATGGCCCCCGCATGATCAATATGGGAATGGGTCGCAATAATATAATCTAACTTGTTAATTCCTAATCGCTGTAACTCCGCTAAAATAGTTTTGAATTCTCTTTTAGTACCGGTGTCAATTAATGCGGTTTTATCGGGACCAACAATAACATAAACAGCCATCTGTTTTTCGATTCCCCAAATTCGGATATCGATCAGATAAATTCCATCTGCGACCTGTCCTGTATCTCGAAAGGTGGGCATTCGATTTCTATCATCCTGAAAATTAATTAATATAACATTATATCGAAATTTTAAAAAAGAATCTAGCCCATATAATGATGTAGATAGGTTATGCTTTTTTAAGATATAAGTGATTTTGAGGATATATAATGGAAAAAACAACTTTAATTACACTAGGGTATGAAGTGGCGAGTATTTTTAATGCGCTTTTTATAATCCTTTGGGTGTTACTCGCCATTTTTCCGGGTGTTAATTACTTATTTTTAGGACCTGTCGTGGAAGGATTAGAAATAATCTTTTTAAATAGTTGGTTCTATTTATTTGCGATTACCTTAGCATGTACGCTCTTACTTCAGACCTACAAAAAGGAAAAACCAGAGCAACAAGAGGAAAAAAAGTAAAATATTATAGGATGTCGCGAAATTACTATTTCACGTCGGATTTTACAAATCGTAGGACTCTATTGCCACAAAATTTTATTGCATATAGCACGTATGAATTATGAAAAAATCTGAAAATCAATTAATAAAGGTGCGAAGAAAATTGGCGGAGAAAGAATCTGAAAACGAAGCTGAAAAAGAAGAAGCATTAAACGAGAAAGAACAGGCACAAACCCAGTTTAAGGCTCAGTTGGAAGCGGAGCAAAATATGATTCGGGAGAAAGTGAAAAATATACGATATGTTCTAGTCATAATGAGCGGGAAAGGCGGCGTTGGAAAAACTACGGTATCCATCAATCTAGCCACTGCTATTGCCTTAAACGGCTTACGAGTAGGGGTGTTAGATGCTGACATTCACGGTCCAAATACGGCCAAAATGCTCGGCATTAAAAATTATGTCCCCGCCGTTGGCGAAAGCGGAATCATCCCCGCGCAGGGTCCATTAAACATGAAAGTCATGTCTATGTCATTCCTTCTTCCAAATCCCGATACCCCCATAATTTGGCGCGGACCTTTAAAAATGGCGGCTCTTAAACAATTTATCACGGATGTGTATTGGGGAGATTTGGATTATTTAATTGTGGATCTCCCCCCAGGAACAGGGGATGAACCGTTAAGCATCCTCCAATTGATACCTAATATTACCGGTGTCATATTTGTTACCACCCCTCAAGATGTCGCATTGCTGAGTGTGCGAAAAAGTATTACCATGGTAAAAGAGATGCAGATTCCTACTTTGGGAATTATTGAAAACATGGGGGGCTTTGTTTGTCCAAAATGTGGTCATGAGGTCAATATTTTCGGTGAAGGCGGGGGTAAAAAGGCTTCTAATGATCTGAAGATCCCCTTCTTAGGCAGTATCCCCATTGAGGCAATCATTACTCAGGATAGTGATAAAGGACTTCCCTTCATTGTTCAGAATCCCAAATCGAAGGCGACCGCAGCGTTCATGAAAATTACCGATAATATCCGGAACCAAATAGAGCCTGATTATAAAACTTAAGAATTATTATCTAAGGGTTAGGGGTATATAAGTTCAAAATTTTCAAATACTTCCTACATTTTTTTTATTCAATTAATTGAAATTTTTTATACGGGATATAGTTAAGAAAAATATAAATTTGATAAAACGGAAAATTGGTTATAAAATAATAGAAAAGCTCTAGTGGATTAAGAAAAAATGGAAACCGAAGAAATAAAAGAAGAAGAGGATTCATTCGAGTTATACAAGCTCAAGAAAATCCTGCAATCGTTGGAAAAGAAGAAAGGGTACCACACCGAACTGATTTCACTTTACATTCCACCTGATAAAAGAATTTCGGATGTATCAAATTATTTAAAAAACGAATATGGGCAAGCGAGTAATATAAAAAGTAAGTCCAATAGAAAACTGGTGATGGATTGTATTACTACAATTCAATCGCAGTTAAAATTGTATAGACAGCCGCCAGAGACAGGTATTGCATTGTTTTGTGGGGCAATTGCCCAAACGGGTCCCGGAACGGAGCGGATTGAGATTTTCTCGATCATTCCGCCTCCTGGCAGAAAAATAACTACCTATAGATATCATTGCGCTGCAGAATTCTTCTTAGAACCCCTTCGCGATTTATTAGTAGAAAAAGTCACCTTTGGAATCGTCGCCTTGGATCGATCTGGCGCAACCATCGCGAGCATCAAGGGGAATGAATTAAATGTTCTTGAAAAAATGACTTCGGGCGTGCAAGGAAAACATCATCAGGGAGGACAATCCCAGCGGAGATTTGAGCGCCTTATTGAGCAACAAGCGCATGAATTTTTTATACGCGTGGGGGAACACATGAATAAAGTATTCCTACCTTTGATTGAAGACGGGGTACTCGAGGGCATTATAGTCGGAGGGGCTGGACCAACGAAGGATGTTTTTGTGAAATCTGAGTTTTATGATTATCGAATTCGAGATAGAATAATATTAGTGGTTGATACAGGCTATTCCGATATTCAAGGGATTCGAGAAATAATTGATAAGTCAGAAAAACATTTGGAAAAGCTTCGTTATAAGAAGGAAAAAGACCTAGTCCAAACATTTCTTGGGCACATTGCGCGGGATACGGGATTGATTACATATGGGGAGAAACAAGTCCGTAAAGCGCTTGAAAAGTCCGCCGTTGAGAAGGTGCTCATTTCTGAGAAAATTAGTACCGTCCGAGTAAATGTCAAATGTCCGAATTGTGATTATTCGGAAGAAAAAACGATCCCTAGCGGCGAACTGGAAACTTTACAACGAGAAATATCTGAAAAATCATGTCCTAAATGTGCCAGTTCCTTACTCACAATTAATGCGGTTACGGATATCATCGAAGAACTTGGCGATCTGGCCAAAAACTCTGGGGCAAAGGTAGAAATTATCTCGCCCGATACGGAGGAGGGCCACCAGTTGTTTTATGGATTTGGGGGCATTGCGGCACTTCTTCGTTATGTCCTTCCTGAATAAAAGTTATAAATGGTTTCCACATTTTGAACAAATCTTAGCCCCGGGCTCCATTGATGCCCCGCAATAAGTACAAAATTCCTCGTCATGCGATATTTTAGTGCCACAACGCTTACAAAAGATGGAATCTAGTTCATTCTGTATTTTACAGTTCGAACAGAGAATAGTTTGTACTCCTTGCGGTTGGATTCCCATAAGTTGATCTGGGACATCCTCGAATCGCATCGTTCTCAGTTTTTGGGCAACTTCGCTTCCTTTCCGTGTAAGGCGGACATTTTCCCGGTTAATGACTTCAATCAAGCCATCTTTTTCTAGTTGATAAATGGCAATCTTAACATCCTCTATCGTGATAACTCCGCGTTCGGGTATTTTCCAGAGAGCTAGATTTTTAATAACGGATTTAGTTTCATGCCATCTGAAAGAAGTAGTTTTTTCAAGCCCGTATTTTTCTTCCGTATCCTTCCCCCGCCTCAAAATATCAAATTTAATTTTTTTCATTTTTAGTTGATCAGGTTGTTTCGCTTCTTCGCTTTCGGGCATATACTTTTAATGGGATAATCAACCTTTTTAATTATGTTATAAAACTCAAATTAACTCAGTGAGGTTTGTTGGATGAGCACAGAAGAATTGGATTGTATCATTGTTGGTGCAGGGATTGCGGGACTATTGACCGGAGCAGCATTAGCAAGAGCGGGTCTGAGAATTCTAATGCTGGAGAAAACCACAAATATCGGTGGAAGGTCGATCTGCATTGAAAAGGATGGATTTCTAGTAGATAATGGCTTGCATGTGATCAGATACTGTAAGAAAAGTCCGATGGCCACGATATTTAAGAGCTTTTTGAAAGAGAAAATTGAGTTAATCAAAACTGGAGACGCAAAATTATTTGTGGATGGGAAATTTTATGATTATCCACTGTCGGCAGCTGCAATTCAAACGACTACTTTTTTCAATGACGTGGAAAAACAACAATTTTTAAAAATTCTTTCTGAAGAAATAGTAAAAGGGCAAGTTGAATCGCTCTTAGATAGAAGTATTCAGGATTGGCTGGCGGACCTTGAAAAAAAATACAATGTAAAAGCTGGACCAGCGCGAATATTCTTGGAGACTTTAGGGAAAATGATGCTAGTTTCGTATGGGAATTTGGATAAATTGTCAGTAGGAGAATTAGTAGCAGGCATTAAGCTAGGTTTGAAAGCAGAAAAGGGAACATGTTATCCTGCCGGAGGGTGGAAGCCATTAATTAATAAATTAACAGAGATAGTCAAGGAAAACGGTGAAATAAGAACGAAAACTAAAGTTGATACAGTGATTATAGAGAATAGAAAAGCCATAGGGGTAAAGGTAGAAGGGAAAGTCATAAATTCTAAGGTAGTAATTGTGAATATACCCGCACAAGAAATCTTCTCGATATTAGACGAAAAGTTATTTTCCCGAGCTTTCGTAGAGAAATGCCAGAAATTAATTCCAACATCGGGTATTTCTATTGATTATGGATTGAAGAAAAAGGTTTCAGACCTGGATGGTAATATTTTCTCCTCAGATCCCTTTACCATGTCTATTTTTACCTCTAATTTAGAGCATACGCTGGCCCCAGAAGGGAAACAACTCTTTACTATTTTTCAACCAACTCCCGTTGAAGTCGTGAAAGACGAGAAAAAAGCAAAAGAAGTCGTACAAAAGCTTGAAAAATTAGTGGAACAGATGTTCCCTGGTTTCACAGCAAATGTGCTATGGAAACGTGTGCTCAAATATCAAATGGTTGATGGGGCACTTCCCCTGGTGACTCAGCATCGAGGTAAACGTCCGAATGTTAAAAGCGATGAAATTGAGGGATTATACTTTACCGGAGATACCTATAATGGACCTGGCACGGGTGGCGAAATTGCGCATGCCTCCGCAGAACTCTGCATTAAAACTATTATGCAAGATTTAAATTTAGAATTGAAGGAATAACCCATTTCTTCTTTTTTTAAAAATTCTAAGACTGGAGCGAGCCGAAACGAATTTATCAATCGGACCAGCCGCTGATCCAACCACGAATATTGATAGAATTAGTGAAATGATCGAACGGTGCTATTATAATAAATTCACAGCTTTAGAACTTGAATTGGTGCGATTAACCACCACAGAATATCCTTCTTCAGAAATAATGAGGGAACTGGCAAATAACGCTGCGGAAAAAAACATCAAATTATCTATCCATGGCTCTTTATTCATTAATCTCGCGACTTTGGAGGATTCAAAAGTAACTCTTGCCCAAGAACATATTAAACATGGAATACGCTTAGCTACATCCATTGCGGGGATTTTAGTAATTCATGCTGGGTATTTTCAAAATTTACCGCATCAGGATGCTATAAAAAAAGCTATTACTGTTCTCAACAGTTTAGAACTTTCAAATCCCTCCTTAATTTTTTTGGAAACACCCGGAAAGATTAATTCCATTGGTAGTTTATCCGAATTACTTGAAATTGCTTCTCAAACGGGTGTCCACATCGCGATTGATTGGGGACACTCCTATGCTCGAACTCTCGGGGCCCTGAGAGAGCCAAAAGATATTCGGACCATTCTAACCACCATTGAAAATACTATTAATCAAAAACATTATCACATGCACATCAGTGGAATTGAATATACCAAAAAGGGGGAGAGAAGACACATACCCTTTGCCAATTCTGATTTTCCTCTTGAAATGGTTATTCATACACTCCAAGAAATTGGAATTTCTGGAACCCTTATTTGTGAATCTCCTAACAGATGGGATGGAGATACTGAACTGATACTACAACTTCTTCAAGGAGGAAATCTTACCTTTTCCCGGAAGAAACGGGTAACTCTTGATGATTTTTTAAAATAATTCATCTGCAGTAAGAATAGCCATATTATTTTATAGCCAGATTTTATTAATTTATTTAAAAGTTTCATGTGAGTTCTGGATAATGACACTACCTGCGGAAGAAAAAGCGCGCAAAAGAAATGAAATATTAAAACAATTCAATGAACTACAAAAAAAACGAAAGTATTTAGAAGCATCCATCATTCTAGAAGAAGCCGTTAAGATTTCAAAGGAACTAGGGGAAATTGATAAAGCGAACGCATATTCACAAAAAATAGAAGAGTGCATTGAAGCCATCAAAGCGATTGATGATGAAATTCAGGTAACAAGATCCGATCCGGAATTAAAAGTGGAACTTGCTGATGAAAGAAATAAATTAGTTACATCAGCCCAAAAAGCGGTAGAAAACAATCAAATTCAAGAGGCATGCGATACCTATCGAAGGGCTGTTGATCTTTGTTTAAAAATAGAAGATAAAACAGCTTTTTGGAAATTATCTAAAATAATTTCTTTGCTAGAACAAAAAACAGGCCCCCTACAAAAAGATATAAAGCCAGAATCCCCAGTAGTCACCGGATCCACTGTGGTTAAAAGCCAACCTTCCATTATAGAATCATCTGCAATTAAAGCTCCTGTAATTAAAGCACCGCTTGAAGTTAAAGCGCCTCCTGTAATAAAAGCAGCTCCTATAGTTAAAGAATCCCCTGTTATAAAAGTACAAGAACCAAACATTCCATCCGTAAAGAAAGTAGTACCCTTTTCTCAACCAGCTCCGGAACTTAAGCCTCAAGAACCGCTTGCCTCGGCAGTTAAGAAAGAAGTACCTTTTTCCCAAACTTTCCCGGAAATAAAGACGCCAGAAGCTTCTCCCTCAACTGTTAAGAAAGAAGTACCTTTTTCCCGCGCCCCTACAGAAAATCAACAACCAATACCTGCAGCTAGTACGAAACCATCAACTACGACACCGGATAAAAAGGAGATCCCGTTTTTCAACGCAACAATAGAAGAGCAAGGACCAAAATTAACAGAGAAAATAGATGAGACTGCGGGGAAGCCAAAGCCGGAAAAAGAAGATAAAAAAATAACGAAAAAATTTGATGAGGAAGAAAAAAGAGTCCAGAAAAAGCTAGAAGAGGCAGAGAAGAAATTCCATAAAGAAACTGAAAAAGGGGAAAAGCAAAAAGAGAAAGAGGAAAAGCAAAAAGAAAAAGAAGGAAAGAAAAAAGAGGAATCTGAAACGAAAAAAGGGAAAGAGGAAAAGGCGCCACCTAAATTTCAATCAGGATTACCCACTGATTTACTTTCCGAAATTAGAAGTTTTAAACATGATGAACTTGAAACCAAACCTGCGGAAAAAGGAGAAAAGAAAAAACCTGCGGGCAGTCAGTCTATTCTCCCCTCAGATGTATTGGAAGAATTAAAGAAAAAAACGGTCAAGAAATCGAAATAAATGCTTCTTAGCACCTGATTGAAGAGAATTCTATAGAGAATTTAGGAATCAGGGTTTTATATGGTAGAGATAAATAAAACTAGAAATCTGCCGGGGTGGAAATTTGCGCCCGTTCCCATTTGCATGGGGGGGGATTTTCGCGCCTTGGCATTTTGCTGCCATCCGCATTATGATTTAACGCATTCGTCCGTTTGCCAGAGAAAACTAACCTTAAATAAAATAGGTCTCTCCGAAAGAGAATATATTCAAATAAAAAATGACTTTTCTAAACGCCATAAATGGGATAATCCACAAACTTGTTTTAAATCGTTGTCATACTGTTGTATGCGGCGCGATGGCTGTCCAAATACCCGTGATTTTGTACTTTATGGACTCTACGGGGATCAGACAACCCCATGGGAAGTCATTCAACGGGAATACTTTTCGAGAAAACGGCTCCTTGGCATTGAATTATTAAAAGGAGCAATAAATAAGGTATTAGTAAAACAATTATTAGAATTCGAGGAGCAGAACGACGGCGTTTGAACTATTATTTTTGATCCGTTTTGATTATAAAGGGATTTTCAATATCAGTTAGACTCAATTCTGAATCCAAATAGGCAATGAATGCGTGTTCGCCATGATATATAATACACGGAACTGGAAGCTTTCTTCCAAGTATTGCCTCTTTTGTCATTGGAAACCGGGCAAGTTCGTTGCAGACTGGACATTTTGTGGCAACCCACTTAATATTTTTTTCAGCCATAGTTATTTCCCTCCCATAAAAATCAATGAGAAGCCGTATATTTAATCATCAAATTGGATAATTCTTCAAAAATTTTTTGAACATTGATGTTATCCTTAGCGGAGGTTTCATAATACGACATATTGCATTGACCAGCATATTTTTGGGCTTCTTCCAGAGTGACTGCGCGTTGATCAACTAAATCAGATTTATTCCCAATTAAAACAGCTGGAATCTGACCAACAATTTGCCATAGAAGCTCAATATACGTGGTCACACTAATATAGGAGCGCCGACGGGACAGATCAAAAACGATTAAACCGCCCTGTGCGCCTTTACAAAAGGTAGGCAGCACGAATTTAAACCGTTCTTCGCCCGCTAAATCCCAGACTGAGAGATTGACCAGAGCACAATCAAGGTCGATCTTTTTTACGTAGAAATCACTGCCAATCGTTGTTTTATAGCCCTCTAAGAAGGAGTTTTGGCAAAACCGCCTGATTATGCTGGTTTTTCCAACACCCGCTGCTCCAACCACTACAACTTTGAAAATTTTTTGCGGTTTTACGGACATTGAGGACCTCCGAAGGCAACTATCAATTGGATTTACTGATATTAAAATTTTAATTAAAATATTATTACTTAAATTATTGATTAAAATTTTATTCATTACAATTTATGATTAAAATTTTGGTGTTTCTAAATTAGAACAACGCCTTTCCAAAAACAAGGACAGTCTTACCAAGATTGTTAAGATAATTAAGGATTTAATCAAATAATTTTTCTTTTTTTCTATAGAATAAGAGATTCGATTCATTTTAATCCCATTCAAATCCTAATGCCTCAAGAGCAAGTATAATAATACCTCGAAGGTGCGAAAATTTCGACCTACATTCCAAGATATCAGATTTATCAGATTTATCCATACTTATTTTTAAATATCCAATTTCAGGACTGTTCACGGGGTCAGTAAAGAGGTCGTGGGCGTGTTCCGCCGTCATTTCAATCGTAACGACTGGGGTGTCTTCGCGAGGCGCGTTCCAATAATCGTCACCACCCCTATATATAGATAATACCCCACCCTCAATTTGAAAAGATGCTTGGGCGACCTCAGGAACGATCAAGCGAAAGACTACATTCGGTCCTTCCTCGTTATGTGCCCAAAGCGGTTTGTAATTGGAAGCAAGATACTCCAGCGTATCAATAAAAAGAGGCATATCGCGGGCTGTAAATGTTCCTGATTTGATCTTCTCCTTTAATACATCCGCCATCCGCTGTCCTTCTTCTGGCAAAGAGCACTCTTTTTGCCCTACATACCGAAGCGTCTGCTTCCTAACTACAAAAGGATGTATATTTTCCATACAATCATAGTCCCATTTTTTTATTTATACGATATCTATATGTCCCTACCAAGAGAATTATTACAATCCCCACAACCAAAGGGAGATTCCGATGGGCGGTGTCGAGACTTCCACCGCGAACTGCACTTCAGCGATCGGTACCCCTTCAAAGGTGCAGCGGAGCGTCGCGTTGTAGGTCCCCGGATCGCGGAAGATCCAGAGCAGGTACGCAGATGCCCCGACCGGCGCCGTGGTCGTCAGGACCTGCCCCGCGTTCTTCGGGGTCGAGGGTGAAGAGATCGTCTCCCAATTCATTCCTTTTTTGAATTAATTGATTTAATTGCTTTACTTTTTATTTTTTATTCTTCAGTTTTGAAGGGAACCAGAAATTCTTCTAAGGTTTCTTCCATATTTGCCACGAATTCAGGGAGACTCTTTTCCAAGAGTTCCCCAATATGCTTCGAGCGACTGATGATCAGGAGATAATAGAAATCGTCCTTCACTTGAATTCGCTGTAAAAGGAGATATAGATCGCTTAATTGAGCCATCAGATTGGTGAGTTTATACATGGAGAGATTACTAATGTCAGTATAAATATCAATCAGGGGCATGAGGCGTTCGCCCAGGATTTTATGCATTTCATCCTCTTTATAGCTCCCAATCATGACCCGATTTTTATCGATGAGTAAAATAAATGTAGAATTCGTTTTTTTCGCAAATTGTTCGAGTTGAATTTCTAAAGTTTTCTCACTTTCCTTTTTAGAGAGCGAAAGCACACCATAACTGAATCCTTGGACAAGAGTCCATTCATTATAAATGGATGTAGTAAAGAAAGTGGTTTCTAATCCTTCTTGAACGAAGAGAACACGTATCTTTTCTATATTTTTAATAACCATTTCGTCATTTTGGAGGTCAGGATCAAATTTGTGGATAAAAAGGACAATATGAGGCACCATACCTTGCTCTTTAAAGACTTCAATGATTTTCAAGAAATAGCTTAAGGATTCATAATATTTCCGGGAATCTAACAAATCGATAACATAAAAAAGGACATCGGTCTCGCTAAAATATTCTTCTTGCTTTTGAAAGTATTTCTCCCGAAATTCATCCTGTCCACCAAGGTCCCAGACTTTCATATTTAACCCTAGAATGTCAAAGCCGGTACGTTCTACGCCTTTCGTGGGTTTAACACCACCAATACGAGAGTATTTTTTTTGGAGAGCTAGAAGAATAGAAGTTTTTCCGGAATTTTGGAGACCGGCTACCAATACCTTCACCATTCTTTTTTTCAGTTCTACCAAACTATCCAATCTCTCCTTTTTCAGTTTTCAGATATGTTCCTTCCATGGAAGTGGATTGGAAGACATCGAGCGAGGTGATATAAAGCGTTTTAATCCAGCGAATTAATAGATCTTTCATTTTACTGGATTTTTCCTTTCCTTCGGTGGAATACCCTTCAATCTCGTAGGAACTATAAAAACCCTTATAAATTTCAGGATGGACTTTCATTTTTTCAACGAACTCGATGGCTTTTAAATGGAGGGCATCAGTGGTGGTTTTTGATGGTGGTTTTTGAAAGATAAATGATAGGAGCAGCATCTCTTTTTTCCCTCGGGCCCAATCGCTAGCAATTTCGAAATAATAGCTGACATGGCTGATGTCCTCATAAGACCGGGTGAAAAAGCCTTCCTGGGTAGCAATTTCTAATTCCTTGCATAATTTTTTGGCTTGTTCTTCGGTAAGGACGTCTTTTTCTAATTTTTCCGTAGTCACTACTTTTTGGGGGTAGGTTGTAAAGACAATTGGTCCCGCTTTTCGATGAAAATAGAGTAAAGTTGCGGCTAATATTGATTTTTCCTTTTCTGATTCGACCGCTTCTTTGATCTCAAGATATTTTTTCGAGAATTCAATGAAATACTTATAAAGATTCATCACCTGAATTTTAGCGTCCATTTCACTGATTCCGGGCTTTTTTAAGATAGTAGAGGTATTTTCCAATTTTTCAGTTAAATGGTCAATATTTTGGAAAATGAACTTCGGATTGTTCTCCTTTATCATTAAAGCAAGAAAATACGCATCATGGAGCTTTTCGGTAGATTCAATGGGGATGGTAAAGGTACAAGTTAAACCTAGCACTTTGAATTGATGAAAAGGAATGACTGAAACACCTTCCGAGATGAGAGCATCCTCGCCTACATTTAAAGAGACGAGTTTCACTCCAATATTCTGGAATGCATTCTCATTTAACTTTGGTGGATAGCAGGAAATGGGTTTCAGACCACCTTCTGAGAATTTTAATAGAATGACAAACTGAACTAACTCTACCTCTTTGTTACTTTGATTTGCCAATTGCAAACCTTCTCTTTTCATCGTTTAAAATAAAACCATTTATGAGACTATCAAACGGAAAAGTCTTCTTTAATTTACTTGAAGTCCTATATTTAATTTTTGAATTTAATTACATTGTCATTCTGAGAATGACCTCATTAATTTAAAAAATAAATTGGCGGCGAAGCTTGCTTTGAGACGTTCCGCCTTAATTTACAGGACAAGTAAAACCTTCGCCTGGAGTATGCTCCTTATGACGTAAATCACAGTTGCATTGCTCCGATTCAAGTTCAATTTGAATAGTAGAATGCTGGATATTAAATTTCTGGGATATTTCCAGATTTAAATTTTCCCGGAACTTGCAAAGATCTTTAAATTCAGCATTTTTTACAACTATATGGCAAGACAGGACCAAAATATTGCTACACAATCTCCAAATATGGAGGTCATGCGTATCTATAATTTCGGGGTGGGTACCCAACCAGTTGATTACGTCTTTAGTATCGAGGGGAGATTTCTGCATCAAGGTAAAAAGAGACTCTTTGAGCACGCGGTATGTCCCTCTTACAAGGATAATAGCAATGAATAAGGCAATGATAGGATCCAACCAGTAAATAGACCAAAATAAAATGAATATCGCCCCGATAATAACCGCAATTGATGCTAGCGTATCTCCCAAAATATGGAGATACGCGCTTTTTATATTAACATCCTGATCATGCTGATGCCCAATCAATTTAATAGAAATAAGATTAGCACCCAATCCAATAACGGCAATAATTAAGATATTTAGCGGGATAAGCTGAATTGGCGTGATGAGGCGTTGTATGGATTCATAAACGATGTATATGATCGCCAAGCTCAGGAGAATTCCGTTAATTAACGCCGCGAAGATTTCTAATCGATGATAGCCAAAGGTATATTGATCGTTGGATTCCCGCAAGGCGAGGCGCAAGGCAGCAAAACTGAAGAGTAAGGCCGCAACATCCAAAATGACATGAAAACTATCGGCTACTAGGCTCAATGACCCAAAAAGGAGCCCGCCAATCAATTCAGCGAGAAAAATGGTAGAGGTTACTGTTGCGGCAATAAGGAGTTTTTGAGCAATCTTCATTTTTTAAAAGCCTATAAAATAAAAATCAAGATAAAATTTACAATAATCACGAGAATAAGAATTCTCAAGAGAAGATTAGTAATGAACTTGATTCTTTTTAACGACGGATCCAGGGTGAGTTGATTTAGATTGGTGGGAGAGATAATTCCAAATTTATTTGGTTGCGGGGTATTGGTAAATTTTGGGGATTGCGAAAAGGGAGAGAGAATTTTAATCCCGCTATCTGATTCAATTGATGTTATTTCAGAATTAATAGAAGTGGTAAAACCTAATCTTTCTAGCACATTAAAGGCATCTTTGATTTCCGGTTTTGGTGTAAGAGCACCCCTCAATCGGAGTTTCTCTTCAAATTCTTGAATATTATCAAGGATATCCGTTTCTTTTTTGATAGTTGGCATTGTTAATCACTTATATGTATTAAACAATAATAGTATAAAAAAGTTCATTTTTAAAATGTGCTATTCCGTTTCCGCAATGGAAAATATCTTATTGATGAGCCCACCGACTTTCTTGAAATATTCAATATTGCCGTCCCATTTGGAAAGATAATTATGATAAGTTTGCTCGAATTCGGCGGTGAAT
The DNA here is from genome assembly GCA_964353755.1 of uncultured archaeon. Classification (GTDB taxonomy): domain Archaea; phylum Asgardarchaeota; class Lokiarchaeia; order Helarchaeales; family HEL-GB-A; genus CAYGYC01. The sequence continues at coordinate 14,434 of CAYGYC010000073.1, forward strand.
TGATAAAGTTTTGTTCGTATTAAGTCCGTAGCTTTTCCGGCGAGGACAATGGCAATTCGGACATAATCGCCATCTTTTAATTCTAATTCAAAGTCTTGGTATGCCAATTTTGTGACGGGGGTATCCTTTTGGGTGATTTCGGAGCCAAAACTCTGGATAGCTGTTAGAAATCCACCGACAAGATCACTATCAAATTTTAGCTTTCCAAATCCGTGGGTAAATAAAACTAATCCATTTTCTTTATGGATAATCATGAGGAATCTTAGCATTCGCCGAACGTATGCATTTTCCAGTGCGTTAATCTCA
>CAYGYC010000074.1:0-14731 GCA_964353755.1 uncultured archaeon
CTGATCGTCTCCAAGTAATATCGATGGAAGCCCTAACTTTGCCAAATAATCGATATGTTTCATTAAAAATTGAGTTTTAGCATGTAAAAATTTTCCATACAGCCCTGGTTCTCCTTCCATTCGAAATTCCTGGAGAACATTCCGAAAAAGTTGATTCATCTTTCTCGTAGGAAAGGCATAGAGCCAAGTTGAGACTAATCCTCGAATGAACAGAATTGGAACAATTCGCTCCATTAAGAGATGGTCACCGATTTTTTGGTTGATTGCCTTTTCAAATGCACCATAATACCGTTCAAAATTAAACTTATCCATGAAGTTAGTATAAAAATTAATCATTTTCTCGCCATTATCAGCTTCATAACGAAGTCCGATCTCGATCATATCTCCAGTCGCCAGATCGAAATCCCAGACCTTCCCATCTACAAAACAAATTCCATATTCCCCTGTTTCTTTCATCAATAGTTTACCCATAAACTCCAAGAGCAATGGATCTGGAAACCCCCATCCATCATACCTCAATTTAATCGGAATTCTATAAACGGTTTTTACTATGCTTTCAAAATCCTCATCTGTTCGTGAAAGATTAACGAAATTTGTGATCAGCCGTTTAGGTAAAAGTTTGAATCGCTTTTTCGGTTCAAATGTCTTAACCGCAATCCCCACGTAGAATTTTTTCAAATAATAGATTATTTCTCGAATAAGATCCAATTGACGGAGTGCCTTTTTCATAAAGTTAGGTAATTGGTAATAATGGGTTAGTATTTTCATTAACGGGAGCGTTACAGCTCCGATCTCGAATCTAGGTAAGCGATCTATTGGATCTTCATGATTTAGCATTGCATCAATTCTCTCACGTGGCGTGACCATTGAAATTAACCTCATGCTACTAGGAATCTGAAACTAGTTGAGCAAGTAATTATTCGCACAAGTATTTAAAATAAATAATCGAATTCTAGTGGAAATAATCTCAATATTGAAGGGATTATAATTGGTAGTGAGAATCGAGAAAAAGGATGTTATAATCACAATAATTATCGATAATCCTCAAGTAAAGAATGCCGTGGATGAACCGACCGCGACCGCATTAGCAAATGCGTTTAGAGAATTTGAAAAAGATAAAAATGCGCGCGTGGCGGTTCTCTGGGGTGACCATGGGTGCTTTTGTGCGGGTGCAAATTTAAAAGCAATTGGAACTAAGCAAGGTAACCGGTTTGAGCGAGATGGCGATGGGCCAATGGGTCCAACGCGTATATTACTGTCTAAGCCCGTGATTGCGGCTGTGGCAGGCTATGCGGTCGCCGGTGGGTTGGAACTAGCTATTTGGTGTGATTTGCGGATCGTGGAGCGGAATGCAATTTTTGGTGTTTTTTCACGACGATTCGGCGTCCCACTGATTGATGGGGGCACCATCCGATTACCTAGACTTATCGGATTGAGTAGAGCGCTTGATATGATTCTAACTGGACGCCCCATTACCGCAGAGGAGGCTTTTCAAATGGGGCTGGCAAATCGAATAGTAGAAGTGGGCCAGTCTCGTCCAGAAGCGGAAAAACTGGCGCGTGCAATTGCAAAGTTTCCTCAAACCTGTATGCAAGAGGACAGGCTCTCCGCTTACGAACAATTCGGTCTGCCGTTACCACAAGCACTGGACAATGAGTATAAACATGGAGTAAAAACCATTAATAGTGGAGAAACACTAGACGGGGCAACGCGATTCACAGGCGGTTCAGGTAGACACGGTCAATTTTAAAAAGATTCAAACCATTATTTTTTATTTTCCTCGATATTTAGGAAGTATCCATGAAATATTTTAGCGTAAGTTTTGACTAATAGCCATTAATGTATCATCCCACTCCAGTCCTTTGGTTTTTTAAAATGACAAGTTAAACGTTAGGTGTTAGAACAAATAATGCCAAAGAATTATAAATCCAGTTTTCCTTGTACCTTTCAAATTCAAAATGGTGATTCAAATAAGCGATAAAAATTCAAAAAAGAAGGATGAAAGCCTAGAACCCGAATATGAATATGTGCGTGTTGGCTGACGAGTAATTCGCGTTCCTAAAGGATCTGGTTATAGATCCGGAAAGGATTACTGTCATTAGATGAAATTCTGGGTGGTCTTGAATCTTTCTTCTAAACAAAAGGGTCCGGTTTAGAAAGAATCGTTTGCCCAAACGAATTGGATCATTCGGGATGGGAAAGTTGATTTTTAGTTATAAATCCATTGAATTATCACACAGAGATTAAAAAAGGTGAAATGCGATATCGGAAAAAGAGTTAGAGTTTCAGGAAGGAAATGTAGAAGTAAAGGAAGATTGTGAATCAATCGGCTGAATCTGGGTGAGTTTGGCTAGAAAAGTAGTTATGCGGCTTAAAAAAGCCTTTAGCCATAAATGAATGAGCCTTTCAAGAATTCTTCTCCAACTTTCTAAATAAAAAGCGCGAGATTTAGAAAGAATCGTGTGCCCAAACGAAGGGAGAAATCTTGAAGGGTTATATTAAAGAAAAATTAAGGAAATATATCATATTAAAGAAAAATTAAGGAAATATATCATATGGAGCCAATAATTATTAATCCAAAAGAAATCTTACAAAAGATTGAAAAAAAATTTAGTGTTCGATTCAAAAATTCAATTCTTGATTTTAATTATGAACCCGTAACACATGTATTTGGCATACGGTTTTTTAAAGCTAAAAACGTGATAAGTGATTCGCTTGATGAAGAAGGGTTAATAATTTTAAATAAAGAAGAGGGAACTAATAAAATTGCGAGCTTAGAGATACTAGATTTAACTAATTTTTTAAATGAGAATAATCTCTTAAAAAATGATAAGAGAGAAGATGAATAAAGAACTAAAATAAAGAATCTGAATAAGTTCAATCGCTTTCTTTTAACCTTCTAATCCTATTAAAAAGGTAAAATCGCATATCGGAAAAAGAATTGGAGTTTAAGGAAGGAATTATAAAAGTCGAAAAAGATTGTGAACCAGTCAGCTGAATCTGGCGGAGTTTGGCTAAAAAGGTAATTACTAGAACTTTTATCTTTATCTTCTAACCGAAAACCCTGAGGCTTAGAAGGAATTATTTGCTTAAACGAAGGGAGAAATCTTGAAGGAAAGAAATACCTTATAAAGTCCTTGCAGGATCAAATTATACCATGAATCCTGAAGATATCGAAATTCATCCGTTGCTACAACAATTGAGGACCAATCCAATAACGACCCCGAAATACGGGTATTTTGAAAATTCAGCAGGAGTAAAATTATTCTATCGCAGTTTTGAACCAGCGACTAAAGAAGTAGAAAAGGTGCTCATCGGTTGCCATGGGATGGGAGGAGAAGGCGAGTATTTCGTGCTTTTGGCAGACCAAATTGTTGAGCAAACAGGGACAGCTTTCTATATAATGGATTATCGCGGTCATGGTCGCTCCGAAGGGAAGAGAGGGGATATTAAAACTTTTCAAATGTATTTGGATGATTTAAGAGAGTTTCACAATTTTCTTCGGCAAAAATATTCTGATAAACCGTTTTTTATTATGGGAGAAAGTATGGGAGGAATTGTCTCCGTCAATTTTGTGGCTCAAAATCCAGATTTATTTAAAGGGGTAATTGAATTTGCTCCGGCGGTTCGGTTTCATTTGACTTCTTTTTCCATCAAGGACGCTTTCCGCGCAGTCGGCTATTTTTTTGTGTATCTCGTTAAGCCCGGAGCAGGCGTTATCGGAGTGAAAGGCCGCGAAAATGTGGGGGTGCGGAATGAAATCCATCAACGGTATGATGCGGAAAATCCGTTTCATCTCGAAAAAGTCAGTCCGCGGTACCTCTTGCAATTAAATAAATATTCAAAAATTGCTTACAAATCCGGAGACAAAATTTTGATTCCCACCATTATCTTTCAAGGAGAATCCGATAAAGCAGTGAGTGTTGAAGGCGTAAAAAAGTTTTTTCAGACTTTGAAATCGGAAGATAAAGAATTGATGCTCTATCCAGAAGCATATCATGTATTATTTACGGATCCCTACGCTACGGAACTTTGGGATAAATTGAGAACTTGGCTCATCAATCATTAATCAAAAAATCTATCTCATTTTTAAATGAGATCTTATTTTTTAAGTTCTATTCTTATGAAATATCGATCAAATATCTAAAATTCTCACTAATTCTCATTAGATTATGTCTCGTAATTTTAACTCAATATAATATTCAACTAATGCACTTGGGACCTCATTGAAATCAATTTCATTAATCCCAATAACTTCTTCGAGAAAGGCGATTTTGATTTTTGTCGTGATATTCTCCATTTGACCCATCGTTTTAAAATCACCACCTATATTTTCAGAGTTTTGGTTTTTGAGTTAAGAGTTAAATCGTTCTTTTAAAAGAATTATGCTGATGGTTGATCAGATTAAAGGTATGATAGTGGGAGAGATATGTGAAAGTATTTTTGCGCAAATCAACCCGCGTCCCCAAGTTGATCAGATCTACATATGTATCAATTCTTCAACGAGTACCAAAAGAAAGATAAAAGGAGGAAATCCTTAATCGTATTTTAAAATCGCGCCTTTCGCAGCAGAGGTTACGAGAGCTCTATACTTTAGTAGTAATTTACTTTTGACCTCTTTCTTAATGGGGTGCCAGCTTTTTAAGCGATTTTGAATTTCCGCATCAGAAAGGGCTACATCCACTTTTCTATTCGGGATATCAATTTTTATTAGATCTCCATCAGAAACCACTGCAATTGGGCCTCCTTGATACGCCTCAGGACAAACATGACCGATACATGGACCGGAGGTGGCGCCAGAAAAGCGTCCATCGGTAATTAATGCAACCCGATCCATATCTCGTAATAACATGAGAGACGCAGTTAGTGCAAGGAGTTCGGGCATGCCGGGACCTCCTTTCGGGCCTTCATATCGAATAATAATGACGGTTCCATTAGGAATTTCTTTGGCGGCTAAAGCATTGATGGCATCTTTTTCCGAATTATAGACTTTGGCAGGACCTTCATATTTCAACATACTCTGATTATAGACGGCGGATTGCTTGACAACAGCGCCTTCGGGGGCTAAATTTCCTTTCAAGATCACTGTGCCGCCCTCAGGATAAACGGGATTATCGAGGGGGCGAATGACCTCATTATCGAAGACCTCAGCTTTACGTATGATCTTTCCAATAGGTTTTCCGGAAACCGTAAGGCAGTCCAGATGCAAATGATCTTTAATCCTACTTAATACGGCAGGTATTCCCCCCGCCTTGTATAAATCAACAATAGAATAGCGTCCGGAGGGGGAAATGTTGGCTATTGTCGGTATTTTCTTACTGTATTCATTGAATATTTCCAAATCAAGATCGATTCCCATTTCCGCAGCGATAGCGGGGAGATGAAGCGTCGAATTGGTTGACCCCCCAATAGCCACATCGACCATAATGGCATTCTCCAGGGATTCTCGGGTCATGATTTGGGAAGTGGTGATATTATTTTTGAGCAGTTCCATGATTTGCCGCCCTGAATCCTTCGCAATTTTATATTTCATTGACGTCACGGCTGGAATGGTTGCTGCGTTAGGCAAAGTCATCCCTAATGCTTCCATTAAACATTGGGTCGTATTAGCCGTTCCCATTAAGGCACAAGCACCCAAAGAGGCACAACTAATACATTTTAATTTATCACTAAAATCTTCATAAAAGCGATTTTCAATTCCTGCATAAGTTGGATCGAATTGGATTTCATATAAATTCGGACCACCGGGCACACAGATCGTGGGAATATCAAGGCGTGCTGCGGCCATTAGAACGGCGGGATTTATTTTGTCGCAACTGGAGAGGGTCACCATGGCATCTAATTTATGGGCTTCTATCATCCCTTCGATGGAATCCGCAATGATCTCGCGCTGAGGGAGAATAAACCGCATCCCTTCATGGCCGTTTGCGAACCCGTCGCAGGGTGCGACCGTACAGAATTGGAAAGGGATGCCGCCTGCTTCAATGATGCCATATTTAACGGCTTCAGCCAGCTGGAGCAAGTGAGCGTGTCCGGGATTGATTTCATTCCAGGTATTGACTACTCCAATGAACGGTTTACTATTGATTTCTTTCTCATCAAGTCCAAATGCCTTGAATATGCCTAAAGGCACATAATAGAAGGGAGTTTTTTTGATGGTCTCAAAAATTTCTTTGCTCCGCTTCTTCAAATCGGATTCCTTACTCATAAAAATACACCGATAAGAACTTAGTTTTTTGTATAGTCATGGATAATTTTATTACAAAATAATTTTAATAGTATTCGTTTATTGGTTATTAAAATTAAAGTCCTACAAAATAGGTTTAGAGCTTGACCGAGCGACATTTTGTTTTTAAAATCATGTTGATTGGCGATCCGTTAGTGGGGAAGACCTCTTTAATACGCCGGTTTATTGAAAATCGGTTTACCGAGGAGTATATGACCACCATTGGGGTAGATTTTCTTAAGAGAGACGTTCAAATCAATTACGATATGTTAGTGACCTTAATGCTCTGGGATGTGGCAGGTCAAAGCAAATTTGCCTCTTTTAAGCAGACCTACTACAAAGGCTCTAACTTAGTTATCATTGTGTTCGATGTCACCAATCAACGGAGCTACCATAGTATCGCTCGCTGGTTGAAAGATGCGCAAGCCATTATGGGCGAAAAGATTGATTTCGCGATTTTTGCTAACAAAGTAGATTTGGAGGACCAACGGGAAGTTTTTAATTATGATGATTATACAAATTATCCCACCCTTTTTGAAATTATAGAAACCTCAGCGAAGACCGGATACAATGTAAACGATATTTTTGCACGTATCGCGAAATTTCTGTTAAAAAAGAAAGGGATTATTATAGAAGACCTCAAATTATAATAATTATCCATTTTACTTTTCACTGAGATGAAAAAAATCAAGTGAGACTCTTGAAAAATACGGGGGATTTCAAATCGAATCTAAAACGGATTTTTACAGGGAATTATTCACGCGAAATTCTGACCCGGGTCATTGCTCCTTTATCCATCATTACGTACTCAGTGTTTATAGCCTTCTCGTGGATTTTATATCCGAATTATGATTGGACCAGTATGTTCATCAGTGATTTAGGCGTTCCAGCGCAGAATCCAATCGGCTGGATCGTCTGGTCTGTGGGGCATGTATTGGTTGGCATCATGCTAATTCCAATCATTTCTTACCTCCGACCACGATTGGTATCCATAAATAAGAAGTGGGCTACCATCGGAACCCTTTTTTTATATCTTGCACCCATAGGCGCAATAGGCCTTGGAGTGATACCCCAATTTCCAGGTGAAATAATTGCCGTATTGCACGTCATAAATGCGTCCTTATTAATGGGCGGTTTATATTTGGGGGTTTGGATTTTAGCGATTATTTTATTTAATATAACGCAAGTACAGAAAAAATCAATTCCGATTATTTGTTCGGCTTTTGGTGCCCCAATCGGGTTCTTAACTACTCAAGGGATTCGATTACTTATTTACCCCCCAGAAAGTACCATCCCGTTTTACCTGACCTTTTCAACATGGGAATGGATTCTGTTATACGGCATCTTTTTCGCATGTATCCTTTTAATCTATATAGTGCCTGAGAAAAAATAAAAAAGGATCCCTGATTTGCCTACGTGAAAAAAAATAGGAGGAGAGTTCTAAGCTCCCGGTTTAATTTTAAATCAGAATAATTAGCGTCCCTAAAACGATTCCCGTGAAAGTAACTGCCACGAAGTTATCATCGAGGTGTAGATTGACGCTTTCAAAAAAGGCTCCAGCGAGCCCGCCACAGAGGGACAGCAGAACCCACCAAGGAATTGTGATAAACGAAATCATAAAAGGCGCAAAGAATATGAAGCCTAATCCTGTTCCAACAGTCATATTCGCAAAGAAGCCTTCCCAGGATTTCTTTCTATTGTAGGGTAATTTGTGCTTCCCATAGTTCTTTCCTGCAAAATAAGCAGCAGTATCACCAATACCCCAAATAAGAATTGTCGCAATATATACAATAATACTTACAGTTGGGTAAGTATTGGAAATATTGAAGTATTGAAAGAGAAGCGTCTGAAATGCCAAAGCGATGGTGAAGCCGAAGAGCGCCATAATTGAAGCTAAGTAGGGTTTGAAGGGTTCTGATTGGCGCCCTAGCGCAATGAAAGCATCAGTAAAATAGGTCTTCTTCTTAAACACCACATAGACGATTTCATGGAAGCCAAAGGCAAAATCCACGCCAAAAAGGATGAATATTGCCAGTAACGGTGAGAATAACCAGATAAAAACCGCAAAAATCAGCCCACTTATAATATTGAACATCTTGCGCGAAAACGTGGTTGCGCTCCGATCTTTATCTTTCACTTTTTCATGTCGTTTTAGGCCCACAAAAACGAAAAAAACCAGTAAAAGATCTAATATGCCAAGTGCTCCAAGCACGTGCCAGGGCTTGATTAGAGGCACTAGTAAACCACAGGCAATAAATAAATTTGCACCTGCGACTATAAAGACAGACCAAAAAAGAGAGGGTTTTTCTTCAATCGGTTTCGCGATAGTTTCACTCATTTTCTCGCACATCCACAAGATAAATACATTATGGACATCCTTTTTTCTCAAAGGATATATCCCTTTCGCCTTGATTACTTCAAAATTGAATGAAGGCTTGAATTTCGGAATTGTTAAAATAATTATTAATAGAGAATAAATCTTTTACTTTAAAAACTTATTTTGGAATTTTTGATTCGGAACCCACGCCGGTGCTGAGAATTTTAGAAGAATCTATTGCTTCAGTTTCAGGAAATTCATGAGTTACATTCAAGAACACACCTAAGGCGGCTTCTTTCCAGTTAAGCCCTAAATGTTCGCAAAAGACTCGGGAATGTTCTTCAGAGGTGAGGGTGTATTTTTTCGGAACGTCTTTTTTTTCCTTCAAATACGGATATTCTTCTGTAATGGTTTCAGAGGGCCGGACTATGCCTTTTTTTTCCCACCCTTCGCGAATACATAAATCTAAGAGTTCGGGAACATGCTGTTCCAGCCAGGCAAAATTTTTAGATTCCACGCCTTGAGTGAAGAAATGATGTTCCGTGGACATTCCTGCGAGGCGAAGGATGAACTGTGAACGCCCGAGATAGGTAAGGGTGCGTATCATCGGAGGCCAAGGACAATAACAAAACAAAAAGTCGGGCAACCCCAGATCTGCGGCTTCAATGCCATCCCATAGACCGCCTAACGCCTCATAATTGCTATTATACTCAATTTGATTAATAACCGCGGAACACCAGACCAGGGTGGTCATATAATTTGATGTCGACCATTGTGGAGTCCGTTCATTTCGGATATCACTGAGAATATCTATGGCTTTTAAACCGACATCCATGAATTTTTTTATTTTTTGAGGAAATTGTCGCAATTTAAATCCTAATTTCATATGGCGTCGATCTAACACCTCGTCCTCTGGCCCAACTGTCCACCAATCAACTGGGATCCCGTCTTCGATATGTGTATTTAATATAAACAAAATTTCTCGCGTATTATCATCCACCACGAGAAAGGAGGTATCCACCGATTCACCATATAACAGTTTTGCGGTCCCCGTTTGTAAATCTTCGCGAATGGTTATCACTGGCGGAAAGAAGGCATACGATAAGACCTTTTCTGGATTTTTGATTCGACCTTCGATAAGATCTTTCGCCGTTTGAATGGAATCGTTTAATCGTGCTGTGGCGACTGAATAAAAATCATGGGTGAAAATATTGAAGGTTTTTTGAAAATAGTCCCAGCCAAATCGCTGGTATCCTTCCCAAACATTGTGAAGCAGCGGGATATATGTTTTTGTCTCCACATTATCCGGAATTTCCGCATAGGTATAAGGCATTTTAACTCCACACTTGAATTTTTTTAAGCGGATGAAAATTAGTGATCCAATAAGTTTTATCAATTTAAAAACTATTTTCTCACTCAGTTTAAAAATATTTTTCTGTAATGCACTTAAATTCTTCGAGCGGAAGCCCATGCTGTGTGAATTATGTAAAAAACGGACGGCAACCAACCGTACGAAATTTGAAAAGACCCTCCCGAGTCATGTGGGCGCCAAGCTCGAGGCGACTATGAATCTCTGCGATGAATGCCGGGAAAAAATTAAAGCAAAAGCCTACAAGTTTTCTACAGTGAATCAATTAGATAAATTCTTCGAAAAAAGGGAGAAAGAAGATTAAATATAATAGCGATAGATTACTTCAGCTACACAAGCGGGTTTTGGTTGCGCTTCTACTTCAAAAGTCACTTGGAAATGGGCTTCAACGCCCCCTTCCACTTCCTTTAAGACAGATAATATTGCTTTCATCCGGACTTTTTTTCCTACAGGAACAGGCGCCGGAAAACGGACCTTTTCCGTGCCATAATTAATGCTCATCTTTTTTTCCTGGACCTCTAAAATTTGTGCCATAAGCACAGGAGCCAAACTAAGTGTATAATATCCATGGGCAATGGGACCTTTATAGGGGGATTCTTTTTTCGCCCGCTCCACATCCACGTGAATCCATTGATGATCTCCAGTTGCATCCGCAAATAAGTTGATTTCTTTTTGGGTCACTAAATGCCAATCACTCGCCCCAAGTTCTTTTCCTAAATACTTCTTTAATTCTTCGATATTTTTTAAAACCAACTTAGGCATATGCTACATAATCTCCTTTGACTTATAGGAATTATTTTTAAAAGAGTAATTGCAGTGATATTCTCAAGTATATTATTAGTTAACATTGTAGGAATTTATAAATTATATTGGAAAGAGAAAGTGAGTAAAATTGCTAGTTATCATCGCCGCTCTGCAAATCTTCCTCGCAATAGGATTCATCGCTGTTTGGATTTATCTCTTTAAGTATGAACTCAACAACCCGAAAAGATCAGAGGTTTATCGCGCTTTTGAAAAATCCTTTCCACTCCCAGATCTTTGTTGGGTTACTCCGATCCTTATAATCAGTGCCCTTGGGCTATTAATGAATGAACGATTCGGCATTTTTTTTACCATTATTTCCGGCAGTTCCCTAATATTCCTTGGCTTATTAGATATTTCTTTCAATCTTCAGCAAGGAAGCTATAAGACCAGTAAAATGGATCTGTTCTTTAATTTAACGATCAACCTCATTTGTGTTATTTTCGGACCCATCTTCCTTATAGTAGGCTGGTTAAATTTTTAACAGAACTGAATCAAACGGGCAGTTACCAATATTCGTTCGACTTAATTTAGATAACTTCAATAATTGATTGCATGATTTGCTAACCATGAGAAATTATGATTAATGACAATAAAAAAAGGGAACGTTCCTTAACAACTACTATAGAGGACTATAAGCACTACAATTTAAAAGATTGGGACTTTTCAAAAGTCAATACGAAATATTATACGCATGGGCTTCATAGTTATCCTGCGAGAATGATCCCTCAAATTGCAGAACGACTAATTTTACTCTTTTCACAGAGAAATGATAAGATTTTAGATCCGTTTATAGGCTCAGGGACGGTCATTTTAGAATCAGCATTAAATTTCCGGTTTTCGGCTGGAGTTGATTTAAATCCTTTAGCACTTTTAATAGCTAAAGTAAAGGTAACTCCGATTCACCCTGATAAATTAGAGAATGAATGTAGTACATTAAAAAAAGCATTAGATCAACAATCGCAAAGAGATATTGATGAATTCATTCCCCACTTTCAAAATATTGATTTTTGGTTCAAGGAAAATGTCATTCACGATTTGACGAGAATATTGGTTAATATTAATGAGATTGCTCAGAAAAATGAAGATATTGGCGATTTCTTAAAAGTAGTCTTCTCAAATACGGTAAGAGACGTTTCTAATACAAGAAATGATGAGTTTAAGTTATATAGGCGCAGCAAAGAAAAGTTAGATGCATTTCAGCCAAAGGTTTTACCTATTTTTCTTGAATATCTTAAAAATGCAATTCGTATGATGAATCAATATTATTTAGTTTGCAATGAACAATACGTCCCTAAAAAAGAGGATTTCCATTTAAATAGAACCCAAGAAATGCCTATATCTGCAAATTCAGTAGATTTGATTGTTACCAGCCCGCCTTATGGAGATAGCAGAACAACAGTGGCGTATGGGCAATTTTCTAGATTGTCTTTAGAATTTTTAGGTTATAAAAATGTTAGAACTCTGGATAATCAACTCTTGGGGGGAAAAGTAAAGAGACAAAAATCCGAATTAAAATCAAACACCCTGAGTGACCTTATCAATTCGATTGATGAGAAAAATTCTAAGAGGGCTGAGGAAGTAGATTATTTTTTTCAAGATTTTAACGACTGTTTAATCAAGATATATGAAGTAGTGAAGGCGAATGCGCATTGTTGCTTCGTTATTGGCAATCGCACCGTCTGTGGATATCGAATTCCAACAGATCAAATTATTGTGGAATTAGCCAAAGAATTAAATTTCTCACATCTTACGACTTTTTATCGGAATATTCCGACAAAACGGATGCCCTGGGAGAATTCCCCCTCCAATATTAAGGGGGCAAAAGGCGAAACCATGCATAAAGAAAGTATTGTCATTTTAACGAAAAATTCATAAAAGGATCTTATGCTATTTCGCATTTTAAAAACTGAAAAGAAGTCATTTTTCAATTACATTTTTATCTTTTGGATGATGTGGCTTCACAAGTTTTCCAAGATACATCGATTTGACAAAAGTAAAAAAATATAGACAAGAATTGCCATTGATCATTTTAGCAAGAACAATCTCTAAATTAATTCGTAATTGGAACTTAAGTGATGATTATGTCCGGTTTAAAACTTCCAAAAATGGGTTTAGGAACGTGGCAAGTAAAACCTAAGGATTGCGTCAAATCCGTGCTATAAGCCATTGAGATTGGCTACCGAATGGTAGATACGGCTCAAATGTACGGGAATGAGCAGGCGGTTGGTGAGGCGCTCTCCGAAACAACCATTGATCGGAAAGAACTGATCATAGCGACAAAAATTGCAATTTGGAATTTACGCCCAAACTCCTTACTTAGTAGTACGAAGGAAAGTCTTCAAAAATTGAAGTTGGATTATATAGATATTCTCTATATTCATTGGCCCGCCCCTTTCTTCTATCATCCCAAAAAGACGTTGAAAGCTTTTAGCCAACTAGTCGATGAGGGAAAAATCAAACACATTGGCGTCTCGAATTTTACCCCTGCCCTCATCGATCAAGCATTGGCAGCCTGTGACAAGCCCATTGCCGCTAATCAAGTGGAACACCACCCGTGGTTACAACAGCGAGTAATGCGGGAATATCTCGAGAAACATGAGATGTACTTAGTGGCGTATTCCCCGCTCGCCCATGGAAAACTACTCCGCCAATCCCCCGAACTGAAACAAATTGCCGAAAAACACAAATGTATTGAGTCGCAAGTGGCACTGGCGTGGGAGATGGCGCACGGAGCTGTGCCTATCCCAAAATCAACGAGTGAAACCCATCTACGCGAGAATTTCGATGCGACCAACCTCATGCTCGATTCCAAAGACCTTGCCCTCATCGATTCCATCCAAAAAGTAAAACGCGTAGTCAATCCTCCCTTCGTGAGACCAAAATGGTAAAAAATTGGGCTTTAAACACATAATTTAAGAAAAATTTAAATTATTACTTTTGACTGTTGAATCATGGCGCTTAAAAAATCAGCAATCATTCTCATTGCCATTATTATAGGTGGTACTGCAAGCGGCATCTTTTTAGTCACCTGGTTATCTGCTAATCAATCCCCCCTGTTAAAAGACAAAATCGAATCAGCCTTCACAGCTCAAAATACCAGTGAAATGGGTAAATGCTTTACGTCCTCATTTAAAGGGGCAATTTCAATGGACTATTTATATTATTTTATCAATGAGCTCCGGATTTACTATGGGACTTTCGTGAATGTTACCGTTTCGAGTTCGACCGATGGCGAGGGGCGTTACAGTTATAGCGCGAACTTTGCATGGTCTTCCATGTCCGGTTTGGCGAAAATCGATCGCTGGTCTCGAAAGATCAGTTACTTCTATATGGTATCTTTCGCATATACCAGTTCCTTCATTGCGAGTATAAGTTATGCAGATATCTATGCGCAATTTACGGCGTTGCCGCAAAACGGCTCTCTCCTTGTCGCGCGCGATAATATCATCCTCCATACTTATAATGCCGATAAGCGTATGGCCGTGGGATCGACGTTTAAACTATTCGTCCTCGAAGCCTTAAAGCAGAAAATAGACGCGGAACCCTCGATCGAATGGACTACCCTTTATCCAGTGCAGAATAAATATAAATCGGCCTATAATATTGGGGGCATTCATGATTTACCCAATGGGACGTTACTGACTCTCCAGACGTATGCGAATTTTATGATCAATATCAGCGATAATTCCGCTACCGATCATCTGATAAATTTTCTAGGACGATCCTATGTCGAGAGTTATTTACCGGCGACATACCAAGTGCCGTTGCTGACGACTGCTGAATCCTTTAAATTAAGATATCTCATAAGCGATACAGACCTGAATATCTATCTTCTGAAGAACGACACGCAAAAACGAATCTACTTAAACACTACCATTGCGAATTTAGATGTCGATGATATTAATCCATATCAGGATTGGACCCATAATATCGATACGCGACAGCAACTCGAATGGATTTTCAACATTACAGAAATATATAACATTCAAAAATTGACGAAAACTTATTCCTCCAC
>CAYGYC010000075.1:0-14611 GCA_964353755.1 uncultured archaeon
CTTGATTGTTCGAAATAACCCTTATAGCTAAATCTGAAAAAAAGTTAATAAAAGTTGAAAAGTTTTTTTATTTGTATGGATTAATAAAGACAGAGCCGTGCATGAAACAATGGGAATTAATAAAGACAAATTAAAGGTAACTAAGAATAGAACAGTTATGCGTAAAGCAATGAAACATATGGATGAGCATAGAAGAAAAATTAAAGATGTTGATACAGTGGCGATAATCCGAGAATGGAGAGACAATAGGACCGGAATTGGCGATCTTAGGACAGAACTTGGCGAAACTGCATGATTTTTTCTTCGAGAAGCTTATAGGCATTAATCGAATCTTCCCGGGAGATAATAAAAATCGTATCGAGATGACAGGACATAAATTGAGTGATATTAACGTTGTGAGTAGCAAATAAATCGGAAACATACGCGACAATTCCGGGCGTTTCAATGATTTCGGGAGGACTGATGAGAATAAGCGCGGACTGATTTTTATTAGTAGCAATGATATTCTTTTCCTCAATTAGTTCAATCAGAGAAGGGAGCAAATGCTGATGCGCCGCTAGGGTAAATGTTTTGGTTCCTTGAATTATTTGAAAGAAGCGAGATCCTTCAATATATTCCGTTAATGCGTTGAATTTTTTGATTAAGGCATGCTGATAAACGGTAAAAACGGTCACATCATTTTTTAATTCCAGTTCGCTTTTTGCAATAATATTCGCAATATTAGTTTCTAGTAATTTTCGCTCCTCTTTCAATTCTTCCGCGAACCGCATTAAAGCCATCTTTATCGCATCGATTTGGACCGATTTCCGATTGGCTAATTGCAGAACGCGCTCGCGGATGAGGTCTGCTAACGCAGAATAATTAATGACCCCTTGTTTAATTCCATCCAGTATGGAAGGATGTACTTGAATAACTCGTCTAGTTGCTTCCGCAATCGAAAGTTGTTCCGTCATTTTTGTACTCCCTTGATCTTTTTCATAAATCCATTAGAATAAGATATCAAATAGCACGAACAATATTAAATAAAAAGTTTATTAAATTATTACTTGAGAGACTGCTTTTCCGCTTTTTCCTTCGATCTAATTGCTATATCTTCAGAGACAGTAAGGAAAACTTTATTTTTATATAATTTATAGACGCTGGTAGCAATTCGTTCGGCAGGTTCTCCACGCGCCGTGGAGAAAGAATTGATAACGAACATGGATTGAAATTCTTTTTCGCGTATGATTAAGAGAAATGCAAAATTATATACGGCGAGTTCCAATTTGCTTAGAGGTTTTCTTTCCTCTGCCGTGAGCTGACGAATGACACTGGGTTCTAAAAGGTAGGTCTCAAAAAAGCTTCTGGATTCTTCTTTGATTGGGATGAATGGTTCGGCGCTTCCTCGGAAGTTGGAGATATGCGGCAGGTATTTTTGCTCAATTTGATTCGCAAATTCGGTCATTAAACCTTTCAATCGTTCAGATGGAGGTTTAGTAAGAATAAATACTTGGAGAATAGTTTGCATTTCTATAACATAGAGAAGGAAGTCTTGATATGTGATGGCCCATTCATTCGCTTTTGCCTTCTTTTCCAGAATTAACTCACGTTGAAATGTGGATATTGCCGTTAGAAACCCGCCAACCAGCCCTGAATCCATTGTCCTTGCTTTAAATGCCTGCGAGAAAATAGGCATTCCACTCTCTTTCGAGATAATAAACAGGAATTCAACGTTATCGGCATCTAAAAACTTTTGATGAATTTCTTTCCACTCCGTCCGAAGCCGTCGCTGCTTGGGTTTCTGATAACCCCAGTGATAATAAGCTGACCCAGCTACGATACCGAAAAGAATTGGGAGCCAGATGTAGCTGTACCGCATAATAAAGGTTCCCAGAGTTACCACGGCTATTTGAATGACCGTACTATTCGCATAAATGTAATCTTCCCCTTCATATGCAACATTAATTCGGAGTTCGGTAGTTCCAGCGGGTAGATCAAGTTTTGCGATGATATCCCCTTGTAAATTAGTCAAATAGGTAAGATGGTCTATTTGATCGGTTCCTACAAAGGTAATTTCTAGATTGACTGAGGCGTTAACGATGGGAGTATTATTATTTGTATAGGTAAGACGAACAGTGAAAAGATAAGACTCATAAAATAGGAGTTCCTCTGAGGAAGACAGAATATTCAAAAGAGTAGAATACGTAAGAATATTGATAGGGGCATGAGAAATACTCGATCCATTAATGATCCTATCACCCATATAAAAAGCGGTGATTGTAATATTCTTGAAACTAAGAAGCGGCTGGATCTGAATCTCTGCGATCCCTAAAAGACTTGTGAAGCGGGCTTCTTGTTGAAAAAATAATCCATTATCCCAGGTAATATTGAAGTAAATCGGCACTTGGGAGATAGGTGTTTCATTATAATATGTTAAACTAATCTGAATGGTTAATAATTGGCCTCGTAAAATTTGATCTGGAATGCTAATTAAAGTAATTTGTGAGATTAATTTAGGAATAATTGTAATCGAAATATTCGTTGTTGCTAACTCATAATTCTGTGAATAGGCAGTGACGGTTATATTATAATTAAATCCACCCACTACTTGGCAAGTTTTAAGATCTATTTCTGCTTTATACCATCCTGCTAACTGCGTAATTCGAGCCATAGTACCATTAACTCCATTTATGGAATAGGTAACCTCTCCATAGTCCCCCGCCTCCGGAATAGAAATCTCATGATACGTATCGGTATAAATGATAATGAGTTCAAATACATCCTCGGGATACTTTATGAGGTTAGAATATTCAGGGAGCGTATCTATTCTAGTGGGCAATTTACGAATTGGCACGATGATCGTCATAAAACTGGGGTTATAACCTAGTTTTTGGATCTGTATTTGAAGGGTCTGATTTGTATTGGCGGTGAAGCCATTTCCCTGTAAATAAATTCGATAGACACCATCATGGAGATCCGAAAAGAATACATCCGGACCTGCCCATATTATCGCTTTTACTTCCGCACTTTCCAAGCCTTCCCCAGTTGTTACAGACGTGTAATTAATGGTGAAGTCGCCCTCTCCATCTACATATAACCCTGGATCGAGAATGTAATGAGTACTATTTAGTATTTTTATATTGGAAACAATACCTATTGACGAACCACCGCCTGAAATGAAAAAGGTGATATTATAAAGGAATGAAGGTAGGAATAATCGTTTCGTGACATTTAATGTGACATTGTAAAACTGACCAATCAGCAACCCTACTGTTCTTAAACGAACGCGATAGGTTCCATTGCTATAATCTGATACAAGATATTCAATAGGCCAAACAGAGGAATCTGTCCCATTTAAAACGAAAATTCGCGCTCCTGAAAGCCCTGTCTTAGTGTTAGCATTAGAAAAATTCAATCGAATATAAATATATTGACCTGCTACCGCCGACGCATCATGGGAGAGGTGAAAAGCAGTCGTTGGAATTGGCAGGACGGTTAACGTTGTGGAATTGATACCGGAGGCGGTCCCATTCGTCCATAACACCCAAATTCGTACTTGGGTAAAATGGTCCAACGCCGTTGTCTCAATATTCCATGCAGGTGAGAATTTAATAGTTTTGTTACCTTTTATTTGTTCTCCTGAGGTATCATTATAGTTTGCAGTAATTGGAATGACGGTCAAATTAGCATCTCCTGAACGTAAATATTCCCGGAAATTGCTATAAATTTCAATTGTATCCGTGCTATTTACCGTAGTTACGGTTAAGCCTGAACGCTTCACATAAACAGACTGGACATAATTGGTGTCATTACATGAAATTTTCCAAACACCATTCATAGCAGTCCGAATGGCGACAAACCGGATCCGACCGCTTATTTTAGAAGACCATGCACCCGTATACGGAAGTTGATCCCGCGAAATATTTGTGACAGAGGTCCATATTGGAAGTGAAAAATTCATGGACTGCGCATAACTCGATTCCACAAAATTGGCATTGTAGATAGCACTCCAGGTAATATTGGATGCCCCCTTAATCCCTTGAAAGACCGTTGTTACCGTGAAGAGTCCTTTATGTTGATATTTAACTGTCCATTGCACCAGCGCATAAGCTGGCACAGAAGCTGTTAGAACAAAAGAGACTGGACCTCCAGAGCTAGTATATTGAGAATTATTCAGCCAAACTGCCTTATACGGTTGAATAGCTTGAACTGTAAAATTATTGACTCTTAAATCAATAGATTTTGCACTTACTGAGCAATTTACCAATCCCACCTTCAAATAAAAATCCCATGTTTGTGGTGACCAATTAGGAGATTCCCAAATATATGCTGCGCCCTCATCCTTTTCTCCTCCATCACTCCGATAAGCCCAGGCGAATTTGGCTCCTCCCCCTCCCGTCACAGGGATTATGACAACGAAAAATGCTGAATTATATGTTTTAGAAGGATCTAAGCTAATAAGGGGTGAAAAAGTGAAATTTAACCAACTATTCTGAAGTGAAATGCCACTGGTTGAGATAGATCTCATAAAAACTGCTTTATCTGGGGCGGGAACACCCAATCTTGAAGTGGCATTATATATATGGAAATTAACCGTGTTAATAGTTTTAAAGTCTAAAACATAAATCGAGACGTTTTTTATATAGGAGGGTGACGATATATTAAATTGCATCGCCGAATTTTTTGAAATTACATCTTGAGAACCACTACTCGGAAAAGAATCTTCTGCAACGAAGATTTTAGAAGATTCCTTAATATCAGAAAATGTTATATTCGTTAAAATAATAGACCAGGCAGAAGGAAGGGGGATATCTAGTGTCGTTTTTACTAATTTTGGGATTGGCGCACTAGTTTTATTACACCAAAGGGAAACATTAGCAAATTTTCCCGTTCCTGTAAAAAGGTACTCACTCTCTGAATTCCCATTTAGTATTCTTAATTGGTTAGGATTTGGAAGACTAGGAGATTGATCCCTATTATTAGAATCTAATATAGTTGTATTGGATGCATTTTGAAAGGAATTGTCAGTCATAAAAAGCGTAATACCGAGAAAAATGAGGCAAAAAGTTAGCACAAAAATAAATTTATTTTTTCCGCTGCAAATATTTATCGCCATAAAAAACACCTTAAAAAACCATATGGCTTTATGAAATTATGATGAAATTAATAAAATTTTGATGCTATACAATTTAGCCCTTGCATAATTTAACTCCTTCGCAATGCCCTATGCTTATACTAATTAAAAGTTTTTAAGATATTTTTGTTTCATTTGGTACATAAGCTACTTAAAAAAGGGTATGAAAATTAGTTTTTTCAAGAAAAAAACTAGAACTATTGAATTTCGTAAGTGGTTTACGAATATTAATTCACTGAAAATCGGTGAATGAAAATGGCAGAAAAAAAGATGAAAGCTGGAATCATAGGTGCATCTGGATATACGGGTGGAGACCTGATTAGGTTATTATTAATCCATCCCGAGATAGAATTGACCTATGTCACCTCCCGTCAATTTCAAGGTAAGTATATAAAGCACTATCATCCCAATCTAAGGGGGATCACCGATCTGAAATTCGATGAATTCACTCCCGAGAAAGCAGCCCAATGTGATATTATATTTTTAGCGGTCCCACATAAAGCGTCGATGGCCATCGTGCCAGACTTGTTAAATATCGGTCTAAAAGTAGTGGATTTGAGCGCAGATTTTCGTTTAAAAGATCCGAAAGTCTATGAGAAATATTATTGTCCTCATCTACATCCGGAATTGCTGGAAAAAGCCGTTTATGGGATTCCCGAGCTCTACCGTGAGGCGTTAAAGAAAGCCGTGATAGCCGCCGCCCCCGGGTGTATGGCATCCAGCGCAATTTTAGGTCTCGCACCTGTGATAAAAGAGGAATTTATTGACACAGATCACCTTATTGTTGATACAAAAATTGGTTCTTCTGGAGGTGGGAAGGACTTTAGTTTTGCGAGCCACCATCCAGAACGAACAGGTGTTGTCCGCCCATATGCAGCGGAAGGCCATAGACATTTAGCGGAGATGGAGCAAGAATTAAGCCTTGTGGCAAATAAAACTATTAAAATTGGATTTTCTGCGCATGCCGTAGACATGATCCGTGGAATTCTATCAACCATTCATGTATTTTTAAAGGCTCCAGTAGAAGATAAGGACATTTGGAAATGTTACCGGAAAATGTATAATAATGAGCCGTTTATCCGATTAATTAAACAACCCACGGGCAATTATCGCTTACCAGATCCAAAAGTAGTCATTGCATCCAACTTTTGCGACATCGGTTTTGTCCTTGATGAGAATATACCTCGATTAGTCATCTTTTCTGCGCTTGATAATTTAGTGAAAGGTGCTGCTGGAGCCGCAGTCCAATGTATGAATATCATGCTCGGGCTCAAAGAAACAGCGGGATTGCTCTATCCCGCGCCCCACCCTATATAAAATTTAAATTAATTAGTAAGGTAATTGATATGAATGTAATCGATTTAGAAAACCAGTATATCCCCTCTATTTTTCCAAGACGCCCTGTTGTTATTGTAAAGGGACAAGGTACTCGGGTTTGGGACAGTAACGGAAAGGAATATATTGATTGTGTAGGGGGGAATGGTGTATGTTTAATTGGGCATTCCCACCCCAAACTCATTGAAACCATAAAATCTCAGGCACAACAATTAATTATCTGCCCTTATATATTCTACAATGATCAGCGGGCAAAATTTGTGGAAAAATTAGCGCAACTCGTTCCAAAGCCGCTTGAAAAATCTTTTCTTTCGAATTCCGGGGCAGAAGCCGTTGAATGTGCTTTAAAACTAGCTCGGAAGTCTACTGGAAAAAAGGAAATTATTGCGATGACCGGCGGGTTTCATGGACGGACTGCTGGGGCGCTATCTGCAACCTGGAATCCAAAATATAGAGAACCCTTTCAGCCCTTGATGCCAGGCTTTTCGCACGTGCCTTTTGGTGATCTTGAAGCGGTAAAGAACGCTATTACGGAAGAGACTGCCGCGATCATCACCGAGGCGGTTCAGGGCGAAAACGGGGTCATTCCAGCTCCCAGCGGATTCCTACCGGGATTGCGTGAATTATGTGAGGCAAAAAATGTTCTTCTCATATTAGATGAAGTACAGACCGGATTAGGAAGAACTGGGGAATTTTTAGCCTGCCAACATTGGAACATTGTTCCCGACATCCTCTGTTTAGCAAAAGGACTAGCCGGTGGAATTCCAATCGGCGCAACCATGGCGAGTTCAGAGATTTTTGATGCGATGAAATCAGGTGAACATTACTCAACGTTTGGGGGAAATCCCCTGGCATGCGCATCCGCCATCACGACCCTTGCAATAATCCAAGAAGAGGAGCTTATTGAAAATTCTAAACAGGTAGGCGCTTATTTTTTGAAACGGCTTCAAGAAGATGCTCTAAATTTACGACTTATTAAAGATATAAGAGGGCTTGGTTTAATGTTGGCTATCGATCTGCGCTTGAAACATAAAGATTTTATTCTGAAAGCTGTAGAGAAAGGATTACTCCTACTCACTTCAGGAACCACAACCCTCCGTTTATTGCCACCTCTAACCTTGTCGCGGGAAGATGTGGATAAAATACTCTTAATCCTCGAAGAAACCTTGAAAGCTTAACAACCCCCTCTCCTTTTCTTTCGCTTCGCTCTTTTTTCTTAACCCAAAAATTTGTCGTATTATTTTAGCACCGGATTTTCGTAAAAAATTATTTATAATTGTAAATTAATATTACATTTCATAATTTTCCAGTATATTCTATGATGTGTGAGCTGAAATGGGGAAATTTAAAAAACTATCAGTTTTCTTCTTGGTAACCTCTATTATATTAATGTCTATGAGTTGCATCCCAACTATTACTAATAATAATTCGAAATCGGAATCAAATCCTGTAGTCATTCTTAACGACTTACAAAAAACACCTGAGAATCTGCAAGACACCTTTAGCTTCATTATGGATCGCCTGAAAGCAATGCGATCTTCAGAAGATTTAGCCATTACGGAAATAACAACTCCCGAATCATTCCATTTGAGAATTTCTGATGCAGAGGAATCTGTGAATATCGATGAATCATATCAAATTAAAAATATTGTAAATCCGCATCAAATCAATCAAAGTTCAAACAGTCAGCAACTTCTACCCGTTAAAAATCGGACTAGCACCCAAATAATTATGGGTTTTACTTATCAACTCATTCAATACAATTGGAAGATTTCCTGGACCCTAAAATTGTTCGGTTATCAAATTGCATATGCCTATTTTGGAATTGAAATTGATATCGGAGCAGGAATGAGGTTCCCCATCAAAATCGATGTAGATTACTTCACATCATTGTTATTAAATCAACCCAGTTCATTAAATATTTCCCTCCAAACGCTGAATTTACCGAACTACAACGAGACCTATTTCCATTTTATTGCCCGAATCTATGCAGGAGTCTCAGCGTTTGGATATAATGGAGAATATAGTATAGGTCCTAATTACCGGGAGGATCGTAGTTATGAAACGCCGCTCGGTGCAGGGGAATTTGTCGATCTCGGTGAAATTAATATCCCCATACTCGAAATCCTTGGAAAATTAAATATCCCAAAAATATCGCAAGTAGCGGGCATTATTGCTTCATATGTGGCAGATCTGCTCATTAAGTTACGATTTAGTGTGGGATCTGAGTTGCTTTCTATAAAAGCAACCTTATATGGGAATGATACGCATTTTGATAATCCATTAGGATCTTCTACGAAGATCTTAAACTTTACCCAAGCCCCTAGCACGAAAAATCTCCTGTTATACGCAAAAGAACCTGGAGCGGTGCGGTTGGAATTAAACACGTTCAAATACTATTTAAATAAACTCAATATTCAGGTTTTATTGGGACTAACGTGGAAATCGATATTTGCGCAATTATTTGATGACCGGGAATGGCAAATTTATACTTTTACTATTCCCTTAGGAAATCTATTCGCATTCGAGTCAGCGAATACCATTACGGTCCAAATGAATGGGACTGCCCTGCCTAAGATCTATGGGGCGCGGATCATTTACATTTCTCCCATGGAAACTATTGAACTCGAAAAGGATATTGCCACCTATTATGTTTTTATTGAAAATACTGGGCAAAACATTGAGCATGACATTTATGATGTTACAATTACGGGTGTGGATCCTTCTTGGGTGATTCATCCCCCATATTTAACTATAAAACAGGGAAGCATTGGTTATTTCATTTTAAAGATCGACCCGCCTAGGGAGTACAACTCAGCCGCGGGAATCCATCCATTTATAGTAACGGTGACCAGCCGGAATGATCCACTTAAGTATGATTCTATATCAGAGAATCTCAATATTTTACCGTATTTTGAATCTATCGTTGAACGGCTTTCACTGATTGACACGGGAGTTCTCGATGTTGAACCCGGCGCCACGGCGACCTTGTCCTTTAACATCAAAAATACGGGAAATCAGGCAGAACTGTTTCTAATTTCCATGACGACTGAAGGGTTAAATTCGTCTATCTTTGAAATTCCCCTTACTGTATATCTGGAAGCCGGAGCATCTAAAGTCATAAATCCGAATATTACGGTGCCTAAATCATCTGAGTTTCCTGCTCTTCGATATTCTGTGAAATTTATTGCCCAAAGTCAAACGAACCCTGCGTCTTCAACATATGATACAGTGCAAATGAATATCTTACCCTATAAGAATTTGAGTATCTCCATTATTGAAAAATCCTTGCCATCACGAATCGACCAAGGATCGATACTCCTGTATGACATTTATGTCAAAAACAACGGAAATTTTAACGATAGTATTGAACTTTCTCTTGCCGGGCTTTCTAGCTCCTCCTATGAATTTGGTATCGAACGAGAAATCCTTTTCCCAGGACAAGAATTAAATACCACCTTAACCATAATCATTCCACATGCCTCTATGGATGGCGATACTTATAATTTGACCTTTGTTGCCCAATTTAACAGCAATCAAACCCTGCAAATTAAGCAATCATTCATAATTCATACTACCCCGAATTATTTTCCATTAATCCTCTCATTAATTATTTTGGGAGCCGTCGTAGCCAGTTCACCATACATTTACAAGATAGGCGTTAAAGAAAAATTAATTCCATACGTAAAAAGAAAATTAGATGCTAGAGTTATACGAAGTATTAGAAAACAACCGGATGAAATGAAGGTGAAGATTGAAAATTGTATATTCTGCTTCAAAAAATTGACCGAAGGCGAACTCAAGGCACTCAATTCAAATTTAAACACGTTATGTGAAAAATGTGGGAATATTCTGAAACCTGAATACTTGGAAATTTCAGTCCCAAAGCAGAAGAGTATCAATGAAGTTGTTTCAGAAAAGATGAAGAAAACTAATAAAGAACTAGATATTAAAAGGGCAGAACAGGAATATATCAAAAGTAAGAGAACCGCTGATGAAAAGTTAAAACAATATGAGAAAAAATTGACACCATCCACGGCTCCAGTCATTAAATCTACAACTCAAACAATAAAAATTGAATATTGTCCTCATTGTTTTAAGAATTTGTCCAGTACAGACATTAATATATTAAAGAAAGGCGAAATGACTTTCTGTTCCCATTGTAAAAAAATAATAAAACCAGAAGCGTTTGGGAAATAGATTATACTATTTTTTCTATTTTTTCAAGAATTGGTTGTAAAATCTCGAATACCGCACTATAGATGTCCTTGGAACCCGCTACGACATCCTCAAGAATTTCATTAATTATTTTATTTACTATAGGAAATTTTTGTAATACCCGGTTAAATAGAATTGATTCGATGAGGTTTTGGATCCGATATCGAATATGACTCCTTTTTTTTTCTGCCAATCGACCGGAGGATTCCATATACTTTTTATGATCTTGAATAACTTGAACTAATTCAGGGATCCCTTCTCCTTTAATACCAATTGTTTTAACAATAGGTGGACGCCAGTCATGTGATTCTAAAGCAGTGTCCAGCATCATATTGAGGTTAATTTTTAAAAAATCGCCTCCCAAATCAGCCTTATTAATTACGAGGATGTCCCCAATTTCAAAGATCCCGGCTTTTTGAAATTGAATACTATCCCCGGATTCAGGGTTTACTAAGAGAATGTTTGAATACGAGAGATTAGCAATATCGATTTCATCTTGGCCGGCTCCCACGGTTTCAATTATTATATAATCGAACCCATAGGCATCATAGAGTTGGGCAATATCAAAGGTCGATTTAGAAAGACCCCCAAGGCTTCCGCGAGAGGCAACGCTCCGAATGAAAATGTTAGGATTCAAAATAATTTCCTTCATACGAATCCTATCGCCTAAAAAGGCACCCCCTCCGGAAATAGAACTGGGATCTACTAAAATAATTCCAATGGTAAAGCCTTTGCCACTTAGATATTCCGCTAATTTACTAATTAACGTGCTTTTTCCTGTTCCAGGGAAGCCAGTAATTCCTAAGATATATGAATTATGAGGAAATTTGTAAATTTTACTAAAAACTTGGTGCGCGAATTCAATATCATTTTCAATCAGAGTAATAATACGCGCGAGGGCTGCACGGTCATGCTGTAAGAAGCGAGATATTAATTCATCTAGATTGTCATCCTGTTTCATTATGAAACCTGATCAAAAGAGAATTAAGATTCTACTAACTTAAAAATATAATCTACAATCTTCTTTGTCGGCGTGCCAGGACCGAAGACTTCCTTAACACCTAATTTTTTCAGTTCTGCAATTTCTTCGGGTAGAACAATCGTGCCTCCCGCAAGAATAAGTCGATCACCTATACCCTTTTCTTGGGCCAGTTGAATAACACGCGGTATGAGGGTCATATGAGCACCACTGAGAATCGACAGCCCAATAAAATCAACATCTTCCTGAATGGCGGCATTGACGATCTGATCAGGGGTTTGGTGGAGACCCGTGTAGATTATTTCAATTCCGGCATCTCTCAATGCCATACTGACAACTTTTGCGCCGCGATCATGTCCATCTAACCCCGGCTTTGCCATCAGAAACCGAATTTTCTTGCTCATATCCATATGCACCTCAATGAAGAATAAACGTAATTACCAATACGATCCATTAAATCCGTGTTATAAATCTTTAGTGTAAATATTGGTTATAACTTCAATTGTTCAGTTTCGTGTTGGTATTAATTCAGTAATCCTCTTTAAAATTTAAAGAAATTCGATTTAATCAATACCAAACTCATATAATGAGAAAACGGAAGCGTAACTCAGAAATTCACTCTTTATCTCTCTACAAAATCTTTTTTTTCTCTCCATTCCATTAGAAACCTTCTGATTTCTTTCCAATCAATTATAAATTAACAACCTTTTAACAGCTTTCTATATCTTTATAAATTAACGACGTTTTAATAACACAAAGATTGATTTATATTTTCAATTACAAATGAAAAGCGTTTAAATAGAGGTTACCAAGTGTCCCAGACTATTATTATGAAAGGATTCTGGATATTACGGTCTTCCGGTCAACCTTTATATCATAAAAGTTTTGGATTTGAAATAGATGAACATCTTTTTTCTGGATTCCTAAGCGCCATGATGTCATTTGCTAAAAGCGAGGTGGGTGCTGAAAAAGGAATTGAATCTATGGAAATGGGGGATATTCGATTCGTCTATTTAACCAGCCCTTTTGGACTTCTTTTCGTAATTGCCGGGGACAAAAAATATGAGGTCGCGCTCTATAATAAGTATTTAAATGACTTGAAAAATTTCTTCATCGGGAATATGGAAGAAGAAATTTGGAAATTCTTTTTTCAAAATTGGAAAAAAGGCGATTTAGACTTCTACTATAAACGCTTAGATAAAGATATTAACAAACTTACTACCAAATGGGAAATCGAATTAATCTCTGAGATGAGTAACAAAGAACATCTCCTGAAAATTTATGAAGATTTAATCAACACGATCTCGGTGGCTTATTTGGATGTCTTTGGCCGGTTGATGCCCAAAGAAGAAATCATAAAACCAATCCAAGACATTATACAGCGCATAACAAAAGGCAATAATGAACTCGCTAAGATTGAAATTTCTGAGCGCGGCATTCTGAATTACGGGGATATTGATGCCGAAAAAATGGATATTGTCACCCTCTCTACCGCCCTCGAAAACATCTTTTGGGCCATCACCGATTTTGCCAAAGAACAAGTCGGTGAAAAACCTGTCAATCTTCTCCTTAAAAAATGTGTCCCTATTATTTATAAAAATAAAGGACTAATTCGGGATTTGAATCTCCAAGATTTAGTCATTAAATTATTAATATTCTAAAAGAGATTAAAATAATTTTCTTATCGCATTCCGCACCAAAAAAGTTCTTTGAAAAATGCCCATATTAAGGAATCCATAAACTAAAATTCCAAAATTACTCAAAAATTCTTCCTAATTCTTGCTAGGGAGACTTTTTTGCAAATTTGATATTGTACGGATTATAAATTTTGTCAAAAGCTATATATCTTTTAAACCGCTATATATCAGATAGAGTGGAATAACAGGTTGTCTTCATGAAAATTATACCAGATGAGATAGAAGCCGCATTAGAGCAATCCTACGGGTTTATTTTATTAATTAAAGGAAAAGCCGGAACGGGAAAAACCACTCTTGCTTTAGAAATATTAAACCTAATAAAAAATTCGCTATATATTTCTACTCGGATAACCCCTAAACTACTTTATACGCAATTTCCTTGGATCAAAGAATCTTTAAGGGAAGAAAAAATCATTGATGCCACCGCTTTTGATGTCACTCATCCCCTCTTATTCACGGATGAATCCTTTTTTCAGTCGTTAAAAATTCATCAACTCCCTGATTTTATAAAAATAATGGTTTCAAAAATGAATGCACCCACAGGGACAATCGCGATTGATAGTTGGGATGCCATCGCCACCTTAGGAGATACTAAATGGGGAAAGCCTCATGATTTATTAGCGAATTATATCATAGATTTAGCCAGAGAAAAGGCGTATAATCTAATTCTAGTCGCAGAAACCGAAAAAGAATCCTATCTCGATTATCTGGTGGATGGGATTATTTGTTTGAAAGAATCCCTTATTGATAATGATAAAATAATTCGCCAGCTTAAAATTACCAAAGTTAGAAGTATTGGTATTAAACAACATTCCTATGTATTCACGTTAAACCAGGGTCGATTTAACATATTTTCACCGACTGAACGAATTTCTTTCAAAAATTTTAAACTCCCTTCAGTAATTGACGATACAAATTCTAAAATTTCAACCGGGTCCCCAGATCTCGATTCCATTTTAGATGGCGGATTTGAAAGGGGAACTATCATCCTGTATGAGTTTGAACCTCATTTAGGAATCGGTGTTTCAAGTTTTATCCTGAATACTATTTTCAATTTTTTAATGAAAAAAAGAGGTATTGTCGGATCCCCTCCTTCCGAAAGAGATATAACCCTGGAAATCGAAGCAATAAAGCATCTATTAGCGGATAAAAACATTTTTGATTCAAATGTTCGTATTTTAGATATTGGAAAAGAAAAAGAATCATTACCTTCATATATTATTCGTTTTATTCCAAAAAATAATTTAGATTATTTTACTCGGATTAGAG
>CAYGYC010000076.1:0-14607 GCA_964353755.1 uncultured archaeon
AGGCAAAATTATGGGTATCCTCTAAACTCAGTTGGGGATTAAAATAGAATTTTTCATCATCCGTCATTTGGAACCATAAATCACAATCAAATTTATCTTGAAGCCATTTGGTAAAAATCCATGGCATGACATGCCCTAAATGCGTATCTCCGGAGGGGCCTCGTCCAGTATAGAGGAAAAAATTTTCCCCTTGCTCGTATCGCTCAAATAACCAAATCAAATCGCGATGTGAGAAAAAGATTTTTCGCTTGAGGAAGGGATGAATTTCACCCGTATATTTTTTGAATAAATCTAGTATCGCATCCGTAATTTTCTCTGTTCCAAATTCTTCAATCAATCGCTCGTAATCCACAATGCCCTTGACTTCCCACGGCGTAACTATGAAGCCTGCTTCTTCATTGCTCTTCTTCCTATTCATTTTAGTGACCTAATTAAAATTTTATTAAGTTTATTTACCTTCAAGAGGTAATTTACTAAGGTATTTATTTTACTATTTTCTTAAGATCTCTTAACGAGAATAATTGTTGGGAGATTAGTGAAGTTACAGAAATATTATAAAGTTTTATGCTTCGCGGTTTTGTTGGGTTTATACTGTGGAACGATGCTGGGAGGGTTCTGCAGTGGAAATCAACAAGCAACGATTGGTTGGGACGATGCCAGAATTAATATTAATACAAATTCATATGATTATTTGGGCGCATTCAGTTTTACCGGGGATGCAGTTGGCGCGCATCCCGCAGGCTGGACCATCCAAGAGGGTAGCAATACCTATACTCATGTAATTGAATTCATGGGCACTCACCGAAAAGTAGTGGAATTTTGGGATAACACAAACACGGGTTTAACAACGGCTACTAATAGTTTTACCGCTAGATCGACAGGGACAATTGAATTTTGGTATTATTTCCAAAAAGGGGGTGCAAGTTATGATAATTTCGTATGTCGCATTAGAAGCGGCACCACAATAGGAGCTGGAATAAGCTTTGAAAATAGCAATAATCGAATTTATAATGAACTAGGTGCTGTCGATATTGCGTTGGGGGTAACTGCAAATAGCTGGCATCATATTCGGATTGATTTCGACTGTAGTACAGACACTTATAGGTTCTGGCTAGATGGCGTAAATAAAGGGACTTTTGGGTTTTGGAATGGATTAAGCACCGCAGATAACTTATTCTATACCACATCCGCAAGCTACACTTACGGCAATTCTTATGCTTGGGTTGATGCGGTTGATTATTCTTGGGCACCCGGCTATTACTTGAATCGAAACTGGGATTATGAAGCCGTTGATTATTTAGGGGAATATAGCTTCACGGAGGATGTGCTGGGTACAGATCCCGCAGGCTGGGCTATTACGGAATATCCTAACACATCTATTGAGGTGATTGATACATTAGATAATCATCACCAGGTGGTACGCCTACAGGATGATAATAATGGACAGGTATGCCTAATGTCCGATTCATTTACTGCGGTATCAAAAGGAACGATTGAATTCTGGATTTATGGGAAAGAGCAAGGTTGTACGGAAATAGATTTAATGAGTGGAGCAGCGAGACGTGTGGTTTTGATTTTTTATTGGGGCGACCATTATGCTAGAAATTGGCGCGGAGGTGGTGCCGGTGATCAGTTCCCGGTACCTTCCCCAACTTTAATCGCCAACGTATGGCATCATATCAGAATCACCTTTACTTCACCTACTTTTAACTTTTACTACGACGGAGTTAATAAGGGTGTATACAATTACTATTCCAGCGGATCTATAAACCAAATGCAAATTTGGACTACTGCTATAAATGGAGTTGAAACTGGTCTTTTAGCATATGTCGACGCCATTGACTATTCCTGGGCATCTGGATACTATACTAATCGAAACATGGATAATATTCCTAATGGAGGGAATATTAATCAGCCAGTTGAGTATCTCCCTCTAATTTTAATAATTTGTGGAATCATCGCGGCAATTGGAATTGCCTGTTCAATATATAACAAATACCGACCACACAATGTACAACAAAGACATGAATCACCACAACAACCACGACAGCCTAGAAGATCCGGGGACCGTTCAACTATTGCTCCACCATATATAGACACAATAACAGCACCCCACATAGAAGCTGTAAGAGTTCCTCAAGCCGATGATTATTCAACTCGGATATTTCCTATACCCAACCAAATAGACCTTGAAAATGTCATGCAACCCCCCATCTCAACTCCATATTTACCCCCTAACATCCTCTATTGTCCTAATTGTGGGGCAAAACACGAAAATGACCAACTATTTTGTGCGCATTGTGGATCTGAACTATAGGAATTAACTATATTTTTTTCATATTTAACCAGACAAGTGTATTTTAAAATACAAATAGCTTCCAACAACCTTCTGATTAGTTACACAAATTTTAACCACTATTTCCAAAATAAAGTAAGGATTTCTATTTTGTCTGAGCAAATTTCATAAAAAAAGAAGGGAGAGGGAGAATATGGCTAAGAAGAATAAATTACTATCCCTTCATTTACTATTTAAGGCAAATTATTTAATGTCTTAAGGTGGTTACTCAAAAAAATTAGATAGGTTAAGAGTATTAAAACGCAGTGAGGGAAGAGATAATTGATGTCGTCCGACAAAAATCGACCAAATATTCCATCCGCCTTAGAAGGAAATATTTTTCAAAAGGGAAGAAGGAGATAAATAAGAAATTATTTATTTTATATTGAAAGAACTCTTACAAATTTTGAAATGAAATTGAAAGATATCAATGGAAATTTGGAAAAAAACTACTCTTTTAATTTAGTGGCTGACCTTTTCTTAGTGGTTTGTTTTTTTGCTTTTGAAATTTTGCTTTGGTTACTTTTTTTGGCGGAGGGCTTTCGCTTTTTCGGGGCAGGCTTTATTTTTTGTTTGGTGGCTTCTTTGTCTCTTCTACCTATCTTTATTTCATGTAACTTTTCGGCCATTTTAAGAAAGCATGCCGCAATATTTTCTCCGGTTAACGCGGACGTTTCATAATATTCGAGGTTTAGTGCTTTGGCTACTGATTCGCCTTCAGTCCGTTGCACTTTACGTTGATCGATTAAATCATTCTTATTTCCCAGAAGAAGTCCCGGCAAATCCGCTTGGATATGAATTTTCACGTCCTCATACCAGTTAGAGATATTCGCTAAAGATTCAGGGGAGGTCAAATCGAAAATTAAGAGGAGCCCATCTGCCCCTTTATAGAAATGGCCTCTCATCATCCTAAATTTACTTTGCCCTGCAATATCCCAGAGCACAAATTTAATCGCCTCATCCTTATAACGAAGTAATTTATCTGATAAATTCACTCCAATGGTCGGGTTATAGGTCCTTCGAAAAGCGTTATCGGTGAAACGGAGAATGGTAGATGTTTTACCGACCTCGGGGTCCCCAACCACTATTAATTTATATCTCATTTCTCTAAATTTAGAAGTTCCTTCAGTTTCTGTGGGAAATGCCGCCGAATCTTTAGTAGAAGTTTCACTTTTCTTTAACTCACCAAGAATATCACCCACTTTTTTCTGGAAAATGATGATTTCTTGCCCTATTTTTTCGGTACCGGCTTTTTCTTCTTCTAAATGAATAATTTTTTTGGCAAACTCATCAAAAATGGCCTCAAAATCTTTAACATATTTATAGAAAATGAGATCATCGGTTTCGTTGAATAATAAGGTAATTGAACTATCGATAGCTCTTCCGCGGCTCATTAAATCTACTATCTCTACATATTTAACTAATCCTTTCACTAATCCTTTGGATTCAATGGAAGGAAACGGAATAATTGCTAAAGACTTAGGGAGCTTGCCAGATTCTCCTGCCAAGACCTGGATGGTTTTTAAACTGACCAGATTTCTGATATCCGTCGATAAATCCGCGGGAATCCAGGCAATCGCGGTAGGCCCCGCTTTCTGATCAAATTTTGAATAAATAATAGCCCGTACGATATTTTTATCCATTATAAACCCGTTGCTCCTTAGGTCTCTAGGAATTCATGCACCATGGAATTAAATGTGGAAGCGATGACATTTGGGTCATATTTTTCTTCACCCATGGTTAATAGATACAAATGCCATTTGAATTGCACTTCTAGGAAATTAAACCGTTTTTCTTTATTTCTGAGATTTAAAATAAACTCAAAATTCTTTGTGAAATTCGCATCTATGAGGTTTGGGTTTGTCTGCGACATATAATAAATGCTATTGTATGACATGTTCAAGCACATCTGCTCGCAATCCGCATTCCGATAGACTTCGCTCAGAATCATGAGCTGATCATCAAACAGAATCAATCCGTCTAAGTTGAGCTGCTGCACCATCGCTTCGAGCAATTTCCGGAAGGGTTTTAAGGTGACCAGCAGCTCCTGAAAATTTTTGGAAAAGGCTTCGACGATGGTTTTCCGATCATAAATGGAGGTAATAAAAAAGGTAATTTCAAAGCCCCGCGCGACGAACAGTTTTTTTATTTCTTCAATAATTCTAATGGTATTCGGGTGATTTCGGATATTCGGATCAATTTTGTGAATACAGAGGACGATTTTCGGTTTTAAATCCAATCTTTTAAAAGTTTGAAGAATTTCAGAATAGTATTGCCTTGCTTCCTCATATCTTTTAGGGTTTAAGGCATCAATAACTAAGAAAAGTGAATCTGTTTCCGCAAAAACTTTCAGGTCCTCTAGATAACCTTGCCGAAATTTCTTCTGCCCTCCTAGGTCCCAGCTTAGAATTGGAATATCTAAGATTTTCATCTCAGTTCGTTCAATTCCTGCCGTGGGCTTGATATTGTCCATAAGAGTATATTTATTCGCTAAAATATTGAGAATGGATGTTTTTCCAGCCTGATCCAAACCAACCACGAGTATTTTTCTTATTTTTACTTGGCTCATACGCATTCCATCTACGAGTATCTTTTTATATTTGAACATTTTAATTCTTTTTAAGTTCGATCTTATGAGTTATGAGGAAAAATTGTAAGGTAAATAAATATATGGGTAAACGAAAGAACGAAATAAAACAAAACTCATAATTAAAATCATGCCTCCTCCCAAATCTCGCCTATCTTCCAGTAGACCTCCACGTCCTCCTTTGCCAATTTCTTCAGTATATGTACCCCCTGCGGATCGAGCGGGTTCCAATCCATCGCGAGGCTTTTGAGATGGGGGAGGCGTAAGAGGGATTCAGGAAGAGTGGTGACGCGATTCTTATTCATCTCTATCGTTCGAAGGGATTCGAGTTCCCCCACTGTATCTGGTAACCCTTCTAACTGGTTCCTATTGATGCTCAAGACCTCTAGAGCGCGGAGCTGCCCGAACGACGATGGAAGTTGCTTTAACTCGTTCTCATCGAGAATGAGCATTTGGAGGGCGCGGAGTTGCCCAAATGGAGACGGGAGCGGAAGGAACCCCCCTAATTGATTCCGCCGAGCCTCCAACCTCCGCAGCGATGCTAAGCATCCAAAGGAGTCGGGGAGTGCTGAGAGCTGGTTCTCATCCAGATACAGCTCGCGCAACGATGCGAGCGCCCCAAACGAGGCGGGAAGTGCTCGGAGCTGGTTCTGTGACAGGTCGAGGTATTCGAGGTCTTCCAGGCGTCCAAATGATTTCGGGAGTGCTACGAGCTTATTCCGTTCCAACTGTAATCTAAGCAAGGCGCGGAGGTTCCCTATTGTATCAGGTAAGGTCGCGAGCTGGTTCTGTGACAAGTCGAGATATTCGAGGAATTTCAAGCGTCCAAAGGATTCCGGGAGCGCTGTGAGCTTGTTCCGTTCCAACCGTAATTTGCGCAAGGCGCGGAGGTTCCCTATTGTATCAGGTAAGCCCGTAAGCCGGTTACCACTTAATCCAAGTTCCTGTAAAGCGGGGAGTCGACAAAGTGACTCGGGGAGTGTTGTGAGCTGGTTGCTATCTAAACGAAGAGTTTGGAGTGATTGGAGGGCGGTCAATTCTTCAGGGAGCGTTTTAATCTGATTTACCCACAAGTCTAAGAATTGGAGGGAAGGAAGCTGGCAAAGGGCTGCCGGAAAGGACGCAAAGTGGTTTCCCCCTAAATATAAAGCGCGCAGGGCGCGGAGTTTACCGAACGATGCCGGAAGCGTCGCGAGCTGGTTCCCGTTTAAATATAAAGTCTGGAGCTTCTGTAAATGCCCAAATGATTCCGGGAACGTCTTGAGTTCAATCCCTTGTAAATCTAGTGTTTGGAGACCTCGTAACTGCCCTATAAATGCTGGGAGTGCCGTGATCTGCGTCCGCGCAAGCCCCAACGTCTCAAGGGTGGTCAGGCGCCCCACCCAATCCGGGCACGCCGTAAGCTGAGTATCACTAATATCTAGATTGCGGAGCGTTGGCAGGTCTTTAAAGGAGTCTGGCAGCGCCGAAAGTTTGTTATATCTCAGATATAGTGTTTGAAGGGCGGTCAGGCGCCCGATGGACGCTGGGAGTGATTTCAACCGACACGCGTAAAGGCTGAGCCCGGTAATGTCGTCCCCGTCAGCGGTCCACCCTACATCCTCATTAGTCAAATGGTCTAGTTGCGGGATAGCACGTTTGGCGAGGTGCTCTAATTCCGTAATAACCCCCAACAGGTCCATTTGACCGGTTTCTTTAGTTATCATTCTAGTCCCTTTATAGCCTTTACATACCTATTAGGAAATGCGCATATTTAAACATTCAACCATTAATGAAAAAGACGTATTTAATTTTGTTTTGTTTTTGAAATTCAAATGTTCAGAATTCTTTCTGCTAGAATACTTTGAACTCAGGTAATTTGGCTTGATAGTCTCATCCAATACGGGAGGGTCCGCTTCCAATGTCATCCTATCGATGCTCGCTTTCTGGTAATAAATAAGGGCTTGATGGCATTCGAGTTGTTCGTATACTTTTCTGCTTCGGTACTTTGCGGGTGCGATAGAGGACCATCCCGATCCCAGTGGTTACAGCCGCTATCAGGATAATCCACCATAAATGTCTACCCCATACCGACATGCCCCTGTCCTACGCCATTATTCTCTTAGCGATCTCTTCGCCCCTTATCTTCTCGGACTCAATAAAGGCTTTATAACACGCTCTGGCTGCCTTAAAGCATTTTTTCGCGTCCGCCAGCCGATTCTGCGCCTCGTAGAGTTCGCCCAGCCTTTTCCAAGCCTGGTACGGGTATTTGCCTAGTTCAATTGCCTTGAGGTAGGCCTGTTCGGCGTCCGCATTCCGTTCCTGAATTGCATATACTCCGCCGAGTTTATACCATACACCATCTAGTTCTGGGAGTAACCCCATTGCCTTTTTAAAGCACCGTTCTGCCTCGGCATAGTTGCATTGATTATCATACAAGGACCCGAGCGCCTCCCACGCCGCCCCATTGTCTGGGTCGATACAGAGCACCTCCTGAAAGCACCGCTCGGCGTCTGCCTCCAAGTCCGAAGCAATATAGAAGTGACCGAGAGTGTTCCATGCGTTTACATCATCGGGATCGATTTCAAGCGCTTTCTTAAAACATCGCTCGGCATCTGCATCTTTCTTATGCGATTCATAGAGTGACCCGAGCGAAGTCCATGCCCGGGCGCTTTGTGGGTCGAAGTCGAAGTCATAGTCTTTGTTGTCGGATAACGCTAAGACTCGCTCGTTTATCCCTTTTGGGGCGGGGGATTCCTCGGGCTGGAATATCTGGGTAAATTCTTCCGGACGTCGGATCACGGCTTTGCCACCGCGCAACTTCGCTAGGAGGAGATCCGGGGGGGTTAGGATGTAGAACAGCGTATCTGTAATGTGGAAGGCGAGGGCAGCGCTGAAGGCGGTAATGGGGTATCGTCCCAAGGCTTCTAGGCTCCCCTGTACCGCTTGACATACCGTAATATCAATGCCTCCTCCCGCGACCATCTCCTTCAACTGCTGGACCAGCCTCGCTAGGCTCGCGGCGTACTGCCCTTTTTGGAACTCTTGTAAAGCGCGGGAGAATATTTTTTTACAAGCGCGGTAGGTCTTATTCCATTCCCATTTATCAGTCAAGAGTTTGCAAATCCATAGGTCGGGGGAGCTATAAATAGTCATGAAAAGCGGGCTTGATGCCCGAAACTTCGGATCCGTGAGGTGGAACAGCGGATTCGCATCCCAGCGCGCGTCCATCCATAACGGCACTTTCCCTTGGAGGGGCTGGAATAACTTTGCAATCTCACTTGCCGCAAATATGCCTTCCACCGCTGCGGGATCTGCAGCGGCAGTAGCTAACTTAAACTGAATCTCAAAGGTCGATTTCAATTAAGCACCTTCTCCTTTCATTAAGAATATATGGTGTTTAACCCTTCCCATGAATAAAGATTTACCGCCTCTGGATCTACCAAGTCATAATACTTTGCCTGAATGAGCCCTAGGAAGCCGCCGGGGGAGAGCAATGTCCAGAAGGCCATTTCAGCCCACGATAAATAATGGAGTGCCATAACTGCGTGTTCTATTGATTTAAACATAGTCCGTAAGGTAGACTCCGTGAATGCATTGAAGGTTCCGACCAACCCGACTTTCTCCACAGTCTCTGTGAACCACGCACTAATCGCTTTTGTGACCGCCTGCTCCAATCGACTCGATAGCCCTAAATAAGCCCTAATAGCGGAGGTAATAGGCGTCATATGCAAGAAAGAAAGGTCCATAGCCACATTAGTTCCCCCTACCATTTGTTTAAGATATAATTTCACTATACCCTCCACTACGTCCGTAAATTGTGCTGCAGGAAGGTTTGCTATAGGAGTATAAACAGCACGACCGCCTTCCACAGATCGAGTGTAGTATTTTAATCCAATCCTCGTTACCGCACCAGACCTTTGTACAAAAGGCAGCAAAGACGACCCCGCAACCTTTGCCCCTGTTGCCAAATTGATAGCCCCTTGCGTTAAAAAAATATATAGCATTCCTTAAGAACAAAGCCCTCTGTATAGATTGAGCCGTTCGATTTCCGCGACGAGTTCCCGCACGGCGGGGTGGTCATTGAGCTGAATTTTCAGGGCGGCATCGGTCTTATATTTATTCTTATACTTATACTTACGGCGTTGAGTTACGCAATAAAACTAAGAGCGCCGTGGCTGAATTACGGGACTTTCTTGCGGGGCTCTCGAATTAACCCCCTCTCCTATTTTTTATTAACGGGCTACCAATTCGTGTGCCGCAAATGCTTCACCATCTACCCCTCCTACATTTACCACGCCATCCCCCGCCGGATCTGCGCCCGGTGCCTTGCCTAATTCCCTTTTTTTATTCAGCATTCATTTTTCTCTCATATTTTTACAGGAGAGCGGATTAATGCTGGAGAGCGTATTATTCTTAATCAATTTCTATTTTATTATATTTGAAGAGTTTAATTATTTTTAAGTTCGATCTAAATAGGAAAACATTAAACAATCTTGTACATGAAATTCGAGATACGAGAAGTAGGTGAACTATCAATGGAAGATATTAAGTTAAGGAAAGTAGTAGGTGTTTATTTAAGGAATAGGCTGAGGCATCCTTTTATCAAGAATAAGTTAGGGGAACTAGGCCCAAATGTGTTCTTAGGATATACCGATCATCCCTTGGACATTCAGGGAACGCCCCTGGACAATATCTTTAATGGAATTTCAAAATTGAGACGGAAAAAAACAGAATTTATCTTTGAAGTTGTTTTTAAGGAACGAATTAATAACTCGTTCCTGTTTGTAGCAAAAGCATATCATGTGTTCTCCTTAGAAAATATCAATTTTGAATCTAATGCCGAATTTTTTATCAAGGATAAAAGTAAATTCACGGAGTGCGCATTACAGATAGATATTCTTCGAGAGAATGTCTATCGCCTCCGATTAGCAGAGGGGACAGTCCCCGCGAATCAAACCCCGATGATCATCAGAGATATTCAGAATCCTGACGTTAAAATTAAATTTGAAGAGACTTCTGGAAAATATATAGTTGCTACCAACAAATTGACCCTCGAGATTTTTAAAGATTCGTTCCGCATCGAAATTTCCGACTCCCAGGGCAATTTGATTACGGAATCGGGAGGGCTTTCTAAAAATCGCTTTCCCAATGCCTGGGATGCTTTTCCATTAGGCTTTATAAAAGATAAGAAATTTAAATCGTGGTTTGGGGTTGAGTCATTCGTAATTTATCCGGGTGAGGCAATCTATGGATTGGGCGAGCAATTTCGACCTCTGAACAAAATGGGGCAAACAATTGGGCTCTGGACTTTCGAAGGAAGCGGTAATACGAGCGGTCGAACCTATAAACCGATTCCTTTTTTTATGAGCACGCGCGGATACGGAGTCTTTATTAATGAAAGCAAACCAATAACTTTCTGGGTCGGGTCCCGAGAATGCTGCAAAACGCAGATCGCCATTGAGGGAAAATTGGTGGATTATTTCTTTTTCCAGGGATCCTTCAAGGAGATTCTCGATGAATACACGGAACTGACGGGAAAAGCGGCAGTGCCCCCCAAATTTTCATTTGGGGTGTGGATGTCCCGGATTAGTTACAAGACGCAGGAGGAAATCTTAACAGTTGCAAAAAAATTGCGGGAATTACGATTCCCCTGCGATCTGATTCATATAGATACAGCGTGGTTTGAGCAGGATTGGAGATGTAACTGGCAATTCGGGAAACATAATTTCCCCGAACCTGAACAAATGTTTAAGCAGTTGCGCGATATAGGTTTCCGCGTATCGTTGTGGCAGGAACCCTATGTATTAAAAGGAACGGATGTATATGACGATGCCATGAAAAGGAAAATTTTGGCGGAGAATAATGGACCTTTCACCTTCTTATTTCTCTTTTCCGCGCGACCCATTGATTTTTCAAATCCGGCAGGGGTCACCTGGTATCAAGCGCAGTTGAAGAACTTATTTCAGAAAGGCGCAGCGGTTATCAAGGCAGATTTCGGGGAGGGAATTGAACCGCCTATGAAATTCATGCACTATGACGGAAGACAAATGCATAATCTCTATCCATTATTGTACAATAAAGCCGCTTTTGAGGCAACTCAGGACTTCTTTGGGGAAGGTATCATATGGGGGCGGAGTGCGTACGCGGGCTCACAACGATATCCCGTGCATTGGTCGGGAGATAACTCCTGTACTTTTGAAAATATGCTGTGTTCTTTACGTGGGGGGTTGAGTCTGGGGCTTTGCGGCTTTACATTCTGGAGCCAAGATACGGGTGGCTTTATGGGAACGCCAAGCGATGATCTCTATGTTCGCTGGACTCAACTGACGATATTCCAGTCCCACATTCGTTATCACGGGACGGGGCCCCGTTATCGGGAACCGTGGAACTACGAGATTCGCACGCAGGAGATCGTGCGAAAGTACCTCAATTTTCGCTATCAATTGATTCCCTATATTTACACCGAATCGCAAGTGGCAGCATCGCAGGGACTTCCGCTATTACGCCCGTTAGTTCTGGAATTTCAAACTGATCCTACCGTGTTTAATATCGAAGATCAATTTCTCTGCGGAAGGAATCTCCTTATTGCCCCGATTTTAACAAAAAGCAACACGAGAAATATCTATATTCCAGAAGGCATTTGGTTTGATTATTGGACGGGCGACCAACTGACTGGTCCACAGTGGATTACTCGCACAGTTGGTCTCGATTTTGTCCCTATTTTTGTTCGCGCCGGCTCCATTGTTCCTCTTGGGTCCGAAGTTCAATGTACCGATGAACTTACAAATGACTGGTTTCTCTTGAAAATCTATCCGGATTCAAAGGGCACGGCAGTATATGAAATTCTGGATAAAGATAAGCGGATTGAAATTAAGGCGCAGATAGAAGATGACATCCTGAAGGTCGATATTGTTCCAACACCGAAAGATATTCAAATTGAAATGGCGAAAAGTGTAAGAATTTCCCGTATCCTCGTCAATGGCGAACCTATAAATTAGTAATAATAGAATTTGAGGAATCTTCATGAAAGAGAAGATATTAAATTACCTGAAAATGAAGGGTGTAGAAATCGATCCAACTATATTGAAATATCTTGATAATGGAATTGCGATCACTGAAAAAGATGAATTTCTACACGATTTTGGAACATTTCCCCTGCATCATAATGAAAGCTGGTACTTCAATTTTGTAGATCGCCCGAATAAGGTTTATTGCATTTCGCGCTTCTCATTTGAAATGGGGCACAAAAGAGCTCGACTTTTGTTTATCTTAGTGATTGATGGAAATGCCAACACCTATTTTAAAGAAGTACCGCTTGAGCACATGCCGGGGAATTTGGAATTTAATAAGCGATTACAATATTCTTGTATTCAGCCACTGAAACAGTGGCGCCTCAAGTTCGAAGATCGAAACCTGCAGTTAGATGTACTATTTGACGCCCGGTTTCCAATTTTCAATTTAATGGATGTCGAAGATCCTATTCTATCCCTGGAGAAGTATGGAATTGAATTGCTTAAGGTTGCAGCCCAGCATCATTATGAACAAGCAATGACAGTAATGGGCACTTTGGTTTTGAAGAAAACCGGTGAAAATCGAACAATTAATTGTTTTGGGCATCGCGATCACAGTTGGGGGACGAGAGATTGGGTCAATATAGATAGTTGGAATTGGGGTGCCGCACAATTTCCAGAGGAGACTATTGCATTTGTACGATCTAATGTCTTCGGAAAAAATCCGCAGGCAGGATTTATCTCATCAAAAAAGGGAAATATTCCAATAACCGGAGTGGAAGTAACGACGCAGACCGAAAAGGATAACAAAACACCGATATCATCGACATTCGTTTTAATTGATAAAAATAGAACAAAGAGAATTCTGTATTCA
This sequence comes from uncultured archaeon, assembly GCA_964353755.1. GTDB lineage: Archaea > Asgardarchaeota > Lokiarchaeia > Helarchaeales > HEL-GB-A > CAYGYC01. The sequence goes on from CAYGYC010000076.1 coordinate 12,789, forward strand.
AAGACAATATTCAACCTTCACTTGCCACTTCCATCAGAAAGAGGCTTCACTGAAATTTTTGAGCAAATCGTAACATATACCTGGAATGGTAAAGAAGGCGATGGTATTTCGGAGTATCTAATTTCAACCAGACCTGAAAAATAACCATATGAAAAATGAAAAGTTGAATTGGTCAAATTGAATTAGAATTTTGGTATTCTTTATCTATATTTGCCTGTCTAGTGTCTCCCACGTGTTGAAACGGCCATTTATGAACAGAGAAATATTTAAAATGGAAGGTCCATTTCATCTTTGATATTTTGCGGACTTCCTTAATTTTAGGAAGGAGAAAAATTACTACGATGATTCGTGCGATTCCGGAAATTAAAAAGAGAAAGGTGAACTGGTTCATGAAGGTAATAGGGAACACGGTAATAAGTAGACTGCCTAATAATCCGCCACATAGGATCCCAATCCCAATCAAAAAATTATAATAAGAGAAATATAATCCCCGCCGTTGGGAGGGGACACTATCATAAATAAAATTGGAGGCGGCCAAATTAAAAGCAGTCCATCCAATACCATTAAGCAGTTGTGGTCCTATGATGATTTCTAGCGGCGTATCCAAGAAAATCCACAATAGAGGAAGAATCGGAATCATTATACTGCCGATTTGGAGCATTCGCACGTTGCCGAACCTATCGGAAAATTTTCCTAAGAGCGGGAACATCAGTAAGGCTACAATCGAAGCGGATAAATTAACAATGATAAAGGTTGAATAATTAAAACCTAAGTCTTGTAACATATAGACAGAGAAGAAGGGACCTGCAATCATTTGACCAAAGTTAATTAGAGCCACATAAAGCGTAAAGTGACCGAAGTTCTCTTTCGGAATTTCTTTGATAAATCGCCGTAAACTGACATAATAACTTTTCTCAAGAACCAGGGGGGGATAGTAATGTTTTGCCAACAATTTAGCGGAAAACGATCTGCAAATGAATGCCACTACAAAAAGAATTGAAAATCCGGTGAAGATTAAACCCATGGCTTTAAAGTTGTCTAAAAACCACGAAAAAAGGAGAGTAATAGATAAAGCAATGGCAGTACAAATTAAGTTTCTTTTCGCAAAATAGCGCCCCCTGTGATCCTCGGGTACTATTTCACCTAACAACGAAAACCACGAGGGTCCAGCAATATTCCCAACAATAACATAGCAGAGATAAAATACGATGAGAAAGATGGGGAGGGAATATACAGCAATATTGTTTGCAAACAAGATTCCCAACAATAAAATAGGGAGCCACATCAACGCTTGGAGAAATACTCCGGACACGAGCAATTTCCTTCGCGAATGCTTTTCCATGAGGCGCGAGCCTATAATTTGGGAGGTGGGTGCAACGACCCCGATCAAGGAAGTGAGTACCCCGATGTGAATAGGGGTTGCTTGTAAGGAAAGGGCATAGGGGACAATGTAATTATCTCCGAAGGTTATGCTAACCCCTGAGAAACAGCCTTCCTCGATAGAGAGCTTCATAGTCTTTTCTTTGGCCGTCACTTCTGCTGTTTTTACCTGATCTTCATTCGCATCTACCAAAAGGGTTTCTCGCCTATACCTCTATTTTACACAAAAAGTACCTTGAAAAAGGTTGAAAAAAAGAGATTTGAATTTTTTTAGAATGGTAGCTATTTAGGATATGGGTTGAATATCCATCTCGGTTAAGGGTATCGGGGTTTTTACAACAATATTTGGAAGGATTTTTTTAATATTTTCTTCGAAAGCCTCAATGGGAACTCGCAAGCTGATGGGCGGATAGAAATCGTCCCAATGGTGCCCGATAAC
>CAYGYC010000077.1:0-14470 GCA_964353755.1 uncultured archaeon
CGGACCAAGGCATGCACCATTCCTCGCAATGCTGTTGTTGCCACCAGTTGGATATCCCCAATGTCAATCGTAACATTACCATCATCACTAGGTTTAGCTTCCCCAGAGAATATGTTTCTCGACATCGCAAAATTGGCTACAAACTCTGAAGTTGGGCGGCGCAAGATATCTTCAGGTGTCCCTATCTGGACTATTTCACCATTATTAAGCACAGCGACGCGGTGCCCTAAAGCTATGGCCTCCTCGAAGTCATGAGTAACGTGGATTACGATGACACCCGCTCTTCGATGAATATTTCTGAGTTCCTGTTGCATAGTCTCTTTCGTCAGGGGATCCAGAGCGCTCAGCGGTTCGTCAAACAAAAGTACATCGGGCTCAGTGACCAGTGCACGAGCTAGAGCTACCTTTTGCTGCTCGCCCCCACTCAAACTGGACGGCATTCTTGGCAGCAACTCAGTAATGCTTAGCATATCAGCCATTCTCTCTGTTCTGGTTACGATTTCTTGTTTGGAAAATTTCTTTATTTTGAGCCCAAAGGCTATATTCTCCCCCACCGAGAGATGTGGAAAGAGGGCATAATTCTGATAAACGATAGCAATGCCTCTTTTATCGGGTTTAAGCTTGGTAACATCCCTACCATTAATGAAAATCGTTCCTTCAAGAATAGGATGAAGTCCAGCAATAGATTCTAACAGCATAGTCTTTCCAGCACCATTAGGGCCGAGTATAATAAAATATTCGCCAGATTCTATGGTGAGATTGATTTCGCGGAGAGAGAAGTTGCCTACACTAACTTTCAGATGGTCGATTTTAATCATGACTTCTGCCTCGGGGTGACCACAGTCCTGAGTAAGAGGAAGACTATCAAAGATATGATTATAACCAGCGTGGTAACAGTTATGGCAGCTTCTAATCCGTAGCCGGCAAATAAATCTGCAACTAGGACGGGAGTTGTTGAATAATAGCCGCCTAAAAAGGGCACATAGTAAGCTAGGATGCTTATCGCCCCGAATTCACCTATACCCCTAGCCCACATCATAATTGAACCAGAAAGGATGCCTCTCCGGGCAAGTGGCACGGAAATTTGGAAGAATGTCCGCCAGGATGACGCCCCAAGGGTGCGAGCCACCTTTTCCAGGTGAATGTCGACAGACTTGAAGGCATCTCGGGCGGCGTTAATAAGGAAAGGAATGCTGACAAACATCATGGCAATAACCACACCTGCGAGGCTGTCCACAAAGCTAATTCCCACTTGCCCAAAGAGCTGCCCCATAAAGAATTGTTTTCCAAATACAAAGAGAAGAGCAATGCCAGCAGCTGAATGCGGAATAACAATAGGAATATCAATCAGAGTTTCGAGTAATCGCTTTCCCCTGAATTGCCGTCGCGCCAAGAGGTAGGCTAAAGGGACCCCAAGGAGCAAGCCAACCAAAGTTGCGATGAACCCGGCATACAAGGTCAATATGATAGAGGAATAAACGGAAGGTTCGAGTAGAGTATCCCACAAGGTACCAGGTGATGAAGAGAACATTATCTTAATTATCGGAGCAAGGATAAAGAAGAGGATAAAAGCACTCAGTAGAATAAAAACAATGGTCATCGTATCAAATTTAACCGAAGTGCGGTTTTTAAACATAAATTACCTTCCTATAAACATCAATTTGTGCAAATATTATTCGGAACAAACTTAAAAAGTCGATTCCCTCCAATTGAGAACTTTAAATTCCAAATAAGGTCTTGAGTTCGGCAGGCATGTTTTCTGGGTTATCGATTTCTATGGGCTCTAGTAATGGTTGATATGACTGTGACATAACTTCCTGTCCCTCTGCACTTAAAAGGAATTCTATAAATTGAATAGCCGCATCAGAGTGTGGTGCATTCGCTGGAATTGTTAATGCATAGCGTATCGGCTCTCCATAAAACTCCGGTATGACAGAGGCAAATCTTTGAAATTCTAGAAAAACCAAAACATCATTGTACTGCTCAGAAAAATTAACGGAACTAAGATCAATCTCTGGAGGCAATTCCAAAAACTCGAACCCGCGTTGCTTTGCTATACTCTCATACTCAAAATTATAATCTAAGTCGCCTGATTCTATAAGGTTTGACAGGAGTATACTTGACCCTCTAAGAGTAATATCTTTCTCCGGATTTAACAATTCGGGCACCGAAATATTAGTGATTCCACTGATTTCAGTCATAGTAATCGGTGGTGAAAAGTTGCCAAGCACCCTCTCAAAAATAGTGGCATTTCCATAATAAACCTCGGCAAGCTGGCACATCATAAGAGCCCTATAGCCGCAAGAATCGATCCATGGGATAGGCAGCCCAATTCGAATAGTGGATTGAGAGAGAATATCATACCAATTACTGTTATTGATGATATCCGCATTCTTACTCACGTTTGTATATACCAATCCTAATCGATTGGAAGTAAATATCATATACCAATTGGCGTAGTCCTTCCTAGTGCCAGGTATCTCATTGTTATACATCAGCATTGGAATCAGGGAGTAATCCGCTACCGCTACGATATCCTGTTCGCTACCAAGTTCGGTTACATGCCTGATCACTTGGATGCTACCATGTCCCTCTATCGTTACATCTATATTCGGGTTCTGGGTCTCGAATTGCTGCGCCAATGCTTCGAAGGGCACTATTAAACTATCGGCACACATCACTTTCAGTTGAATGCGCCTTGGTCCGCTAAAAAAAATGAAATAGACAGAGATCACGGAGATAATCAGCACTGCAAGAATCAGCCAGACGGGGATCTTCCGTTTTATCCATTCTGTTTTGTTGGACATAGCAAGATACTCTGTAATAAATCTAACCTTCAGGGATGATAACCTGTACTTGGTTCACCCATTTAACCCAGTAGAAACCTTCGGTCAGCAAGGGTTCACTGCCGACCACACCCAGCCTGAGCGGTTTTCCGTCACTCGAAGAAAGTGGTTCTCCATCCTGTTCATAAAAGATTATCAGACCAAGTCTTTCATGCGGTACTTCATCCATCGTATCTGGATCAAAGGTGGGAATATTTTCGATCATGTCATAATCGAAGAGTATTGAGTATCCATCCTCTGCCGATATAAGTATCGTATCTGTGGTGTTAATCCCGCCTACCAGCGCACAGAGGTCTTCAATGCTGACACCTTTAACGACATACGGTCCATAGACTATTCCCGCCGTAGTAACAAAGCCCCCATTTCCTATAGAGAATTGCAGTTCCTTAACGTCATAATAGCTCAGATCCACCTGTTGACCCTCCCTTCCAATGAGCCTCAAATTCCATTCGATTTTATCCTGATTCCAAGGTTCAAAATAAGTAACAAATCCTGCACCGATTAGGAGCAGGCCCACACATAAAATAGCCACAGCCTTGATATTCATATTTATTCACCTTTTTTTGATTCAATCTTCTATTCTGCCATAATACTTGATTTCTCACTCTATGGGGTAGGTACTGGCCCTTTTTTGATGAAGAGAAAGAGCGCCATACCTACCGACAGAGATCCCCCAATCCATAAACCAACAGAAAGCCATGGAAATTCAAAATCATCTGGGTCGCCAGCTGTTAAGTCTAAATCGGGGGCAGCACTGTAATTATAAATGTATATAGCATTTATCCATTTACCGGAGATGCCGTTGGTACTCGGCCAAAAGCCCTCCGCATCTTGGTAGAAATGGGAGTAACCTTCTTCGGACGGCATGGTCTGATTCATGTCATAATTGCCAAACACGTACTGACCTGCAGCATTAGTGGTATTCGCCATGATTATGATCTGCAGCGCTGTATAGTAGCCAGAGTTGCTGGGATAGCCTACTCCATATGTTTCGCCGTAGAGGGCATCCTCGCCGTTATACCAGCACAAGGTAATTACCCCTTGACGGTCTTGGGGTTCATAGATATTGGCATATCTAAATTTGATAGTCCAGTTGTCAACAGCGTGCATCATTACTTCATAGCCATCGACCATCCCGCCTACTAGATCGCAGAGATCCTTGATGGCAGTGCCGATTACGGCGCCCTTGTCCTTTAGATTAACAGTTTCATTTGGGTTCCATTTATCAGTTTGATTAAAAGTAGGTCCTTGGTGATAATAATGCAGTGTACCATTCCCATGGTGGGGCAGATTATCTCTCATCCATTGGTAGCTTATGGTTTGGTCATCCAACAACGTAAGCCCATCCGCTGAATATTTAAAAATCCGCACGGACGTTGTCGCTCCGACCGCCGATACCGGATCTATCATAAATTGCGTCTCTATACTAGTTAAGATCAGAAATGCGAACAATAGAAATATCTTTACTTTTTTCATGGTACAATCCTTCTTCTAATTCTATTAATAACTCCGATGATCAAACTCACGCCAATGACAATACTAACCACTATAATCGAATTCATTCCTATTTCACCACCAGGTTCAGCTCCCTTGGATAACATCACTGTCTCAAAGACCGTCCCTAATGGATACACGATAGTGACCTTCGAATTGTTGAGCGAGATGTCCGCGACCCGGATTATTTGGATCGTAGTCTTCTCAGCAGCAGAATCGATGGTCACCTTCGCATAAGCCAAGCTATGCTCTAAGCTATTCTGATAACCGTCATATTTCTCGGTACTCAACGTATCGAGGGGACCGCCCCCTGTTCCTATCACCATATACTGAATGTTGGTATCCAGATATCGCTCATAGGCATGGACATGTCCATTCCAGACAGCACTAACATTGTGCGTTTCGAAAATATCTTTCCACGCGAATTGGAGGTTTGCCCATCCGCCAAAATGACTGGGATCAGAGGTGTAGACCGGGTGGTGGAACATCACAAATTTCCACGGCTTAGTGCTATCGAGGTCACTGTCGAGCCATGTGGCTTGGGCAGAGATATCCGCCCACGTATTGCTATCCAGCACGGTAAAGTGAGCGTCGCCGCAATCAAACGAGTAATACTCTGGGAGACCGAAAATATCATAGTAAATGGTATTATTCGCCTCGTGATTGCCCAGCGCTGCGTACAATGTGGTATTCGTCAGCATCAGACGTCCGGCTTCGAAGAACCGGTTCCAATCAGCTTGCTTGTAAACTTCATTCACTAAATCGCCGACAATCAGGACAAAGGCAAGATCAGGCTGTGCAGCGATGCTATCAGCGACCAGCTTAAACCGTTCCGATGCATTGTAAAAATAAATATTGTCTTGGGTATCTCCGAGAACCACGAACTTGAAAGAGCCGGAAGTGGGGTAAGTACGAAACTGGAAATCCGCAGAAGTTACGTTCCCAGCAAATGAAATGCGATAATGATAGATAGTATTCGGATTAAGTCCAGATAGCGGAATGTGATGGAGTTGTATGCTCGTCTCCTCGGTAGCATTGAAGTTATATAAACCTGTGGCGGCATACTCCGCCTCCGTGGCATACTCCACTGTCACGTTGGTCGGCTGCGTGGTCTTCACATTCACTACAGTCCCGGTGGTTGTTGTCTTAGTGAGATATGGACCCCAGAGCAGTCCCATAGTCGGATACATTACATTAACGTAATCCACCTTCACCTCGGAATCAGTGCCTGCTAGATTAGTCACAGTAAGAGCAACGGTGTAATAGCCAGGGTCATCATAGGTATAGATTGGATTTTGCAGGACGCTGTCCGTTATGCTGTCATTATTGAAATCCCATGCCCAATGAGTTATATATTCGGTCGACTGGTCTGTAAAATGAACTGAAAGCGGTGCCGTCCCATTGGTTACATCCGCACTGAAGGCCGCCAGCGGGAACTCCGGTATAATAACCGTTACATTTTCACAATTCGAGAGGCTGGAGTTACCAATGATATTGGCAGCGGTCACTGCATAATAATAGATCCCTTCTGGTCGACCCGAATCGGTGTAGGAGGAGGCAGTCACCGTCCCCAAGGTGATAATGGACCCGTTAATGGCGGTAATCAGTGAAGTATCGCGATATACCGTATATGTATCGGCGGTTTCGACATCGTGCCAATCTAAAGTAATCGCTCCATCATAATCGGGATTGGGATTGATAACATCCAGCATAGGCGCTTCTGGTGGGTTCGTGGGGGGCGTCTTAACATTAAAGCCCTCCCAGCCAGGATTATCGATATAATCATAGGACCCATATTGACCACTGATTCCCGAAGTCAGGCAATCAGCCACTATGTCATACTTGGTAGGCGTGGTAGCATTAGCCGCAATGTCCCAAATCGCTTGTGGACCGAAATCGCCGCTACCATTTGTGGTGATGTTCTCCCGCGCACCGGAAGGATCCTCCCCGCTATAGAGTAGCGGGTATTGTATTGTGTAAGTGTCATACCCCTCATCAACAACTAGCTCATTGCAGGACATCGGCTCTGGTTGAATCCAGAGCGAATAGCTCTTATTCACGGTCATCCCCATGCCCTTCACATAGACCGTCTCGCCGGGATAGAAGGTCTCCTTCGCGCCGCCAGTGGCATTGCACGCGATGAGAGAGGGCTCATAGATGAAGATCCTATTGACTACCTGCACGGAGAGCCCGCTGGTGGTAGGCCAAAAGTTCCCGTCGTAGTAGTAGTGCACACGGGACTCAGGCAGGGTGTCATGTTCGTCCCAGTTTCCATAAACATGCCGCCCCTGAGGGTTGGTGCTGGTGTCCGCAAAGAACAACAGGCGCATCCCCGTGGCGTAGTCAGGCACATAGCCCGAAGCCCCCCCTATAGTTGGGTCTCCGTTGTACCAAGCGACGACCATCGGACCCTGTCTTGGGTCAGGCTCGTAGACAGTTTCATAGTCAAACCACTTGGCGAAGTTATCCGAAGCCATGATCTTGATTTGGCACCCTTTGGTGGCCCCGCCCACCAAGTTACAGAGGTCTTTGACATTGGTCCCCATGGGCTTCCCGTAGTACCGACTATCGACATTGACATTCTCCGTGAGGTCCCAGACCGTTTCGTAAGTGGTATAATCGAAGGTGGGTCCCTGACAATAAAGGTTAGTCGCTCCATCGCCCACCTTCGGTAGGTACTCTTCCATCCACAAATAGTCGACGGTTATGTTCCCAAGCACATTGAGGTGTGCATCATACTTGATCACAGTGACCGTGGATGTAGCCGCGGCGTGAAAGGGCGAATTAGTATTGTTAACAACTGGTTTAAATTTGTTAAAGTCTCGCCCGATTGGCGGGATGAGGATTAAGAGTACCATCAAAGTTAGTAATAAACCAATTCCAAATTTCTTCAGCGTTCGGTTGGCTTTCCGTATTATAATTTCAAATAAGGAATTTTTTACCATGTATTCACATTCCTTTATTTCAAGGAGTTTTTTTCTTAAATCTTAAATAACAATGTAGCTGAAAGCAATGGAACCGAGGGTTATACCCCCCTTGCTCGGTAAATCAGTTACTAAATAGATCCGGCCCGTAATAAGCGTGCCTGCAGGCACTTCCAAGCTTGGAATTATTAATTCTAAGGTTACTTCGACATATGTTGATGGTTGTATAAGGACGCTACTATTTATTGCTAGATAACAATTCCTCGCCGGATCGAATGCTGAGACAATAACCATATAAGTAGTGGGTACTACAATGTCAGATCCGTTGATGGTAGCAGAATGCGCAATGGGTGTATCACGCGGCGCTGGATTGGTTTCATTGTAAATGATTGCGGGATTGGTGGGATTATAGACGGCTCCGCTTCCAGATTGCCAACTTGGTTTCTGCAGAATAACTGTCACATTTTCACAGTTAGAGAGCCCGGAACTGCCGGTGGCATTTGTGGCCGTAATGACATAATAGTAGGTCCCTTCCGGCTGATCCAAATCGCTGTAAATAGATGCGGTTACGGTCCCCAAAGTGACGACCGTCCCATTAATCGCGGTGATCGGTAAAGTATCACGGTAGACGGTGTAATTGTTGGCAAGAGCAACATCGTTCCAATCTAAAATAATATCACCGTCAAGATCAGGATTCGGTGCAATTGCCGTGAGAATGGGTGCGGCTGGTGGAGAATAAGGAAGCGCCTCAACGGTGAAGCCCTCCCAGCCGGGATTATCGATGTAATCATAGGACCCATATGTACCAACAGTCCCTGAAGTCCGGCAATCAGCTATTACGTCATAAGTGGCAGCACTAGCCCCGGACGCAATGATCCAAACCGCCGTTGGTCCGAAATCGCCGCTGGCATTCGTGGTAATATTCTCCCGTGCACCAGAAGGGTCTTGTGCGCTATAGAGTAGCGGATACATTATTACAGAGGTGCCAATCCCATCATCAACTACTAACTCATTGCAAGACATCGGCTCCGGTTGAATCCAGAGCGAATAGCTCTTGTTCACAGCCATCCCTGCACCCTTCATATACACCGTCTCACCGGGGTGGAAGATCTCCTTCATGCCGCCGGTGGCATTGCACGTGATGAGAGTGGGCTCGTAGATGAAGATTCTATTGACTATCTGCACGGAGACCCCGCTGCTGGTCGGCCAATAGTTCCCGTCGTAGTAATAGTGTATACGGCTCTCAGGCATGGTATCATGTGTGTCCCAAATTCCATATACATGTCGCCCCTGAGGGTTGATGCTGGTGTCCGCAAAGAAGAACAAGCGCATCCCGGTGCTGAAGTCAGGCACATAGCCTGAAGTCCCCCCTATACTTGGGTCTCCATTGTACCAGGCAACGAACATCGGACCCTGTCTTGGGTCAGGCTCGTAGACAGTTTCATAGTCAAACCACTTCGCAAAGTTGTCCGAAGCCATGATCTTGATTTGGCACCCTTTGGTAGCTCCGCCCACCAGGTTACAGAGGTCTTTGACAGCGGTCCCCATGGGCTTCCCATAGTACCGACTGTCTACATTGACGGTCTCAGTAGGGTCCCATACTGTATCATGATTTGTATAATCGAAGGTGGGTCCCTGACAATAGAGGTCGGTTGCTCCATCACCCACCTTCGGTAGGTTAGCTTCCATCCACAAATAGTCTACCGTGACATTCCCAAGCACATTAAGGTGTGCGTCGTATTTGATCACAGTGACCGTGATGGTAGCGGATGTGGATAGGGGCGTATTAGTGTCATTCAAATTGATATTAATCTTGATTGAATGGATAACGAGGGCTACTATCACCAGAATCATTATCAAGCCCATTAAACTCCTCTTTAGAATCAGTTGGACTTTTCGTGCTCTCATTTTGAAGAAGGACCTTCTTGCCAACGGCATCCATTCCTAAATTCCGATATGTATGAGTAGTAATATCGAATAATAAAATGTTTATTGTCTATATAATAGTATTGTCTATCCAATAGTCTCAAAGGCTATATTATTAACGAAAAAAAAGCCAACTTAACACACTTCTAGCTTCTAATTCATAAGATTTTTCAAATAAATTTCTTCTATAGGATAGTTATCTTCTAGGGCGATAAAATATTGTCCAAATTCTCGCTGGCTTGCCATAGATTTGCGTGATAAGGACAAGTTTCGTTAGATGAAACAGAATTTAATTGGATCTTCTAACCGCACCATTATTGAAATCTTTTAAAAACATTTAGATATTAGCCGCTTGTCCAACTTCTTTCAATAGGCACAAATATTTTTTGCAAGAGGATGTTGAGGTTGAAATCGTCAATCCATTTTATAACTCAGAATTCTGTGCAAATTGCCACCATATTCGTATTACTAGTTCTGGAAAAATTAAGCCATGTTTATTGCGCAATGATAATCTCGTGGATATCTTAACTCCCCTCCGAAATGGCGCATCTGATGAAGAGTTAGAACAATTATTTCAGTATGCCATTGATCTGCGAGAGCCATATTGTAAATTTTAGTTTCAAATAAATTTTCCCTGCCCTAAGATCCCCAAATTAATGAATAAATAGAAGGGACTGGTGGGATAAATGGGAGTAGATTAAAGCGATAAAGGGTCAGAAATACAATAAAAAAAATTAGAATACTTAGGAAGAATATATCTCTCCCTTCAAATTTTACTTTATAGAGGTCGGTTCGATCTTTAAACCGTCCAAATGCCCGGAGCTCCATTGAAATCGCTGTATAAGTTGCGTTTCGCATGACCAGAATGAGAGAAGTAGATAATCGATCTTTAATCATTTCTAGCACCCGCCGAAAACTTTTAGCGTTTGCTCGCTCTAGTCCCCGAGCTTTTTGTGCAATTATCACGGCATTGGTATTATCTTGAATAATTGGAATATACCTTAACCCAACCATCATTGAAAAGGCAAGTTTATAGGGTAACTTCAATTTTCTTAAACCATAAACTAAATCTTTGGGCGGGGTGGTAATAAGGAAAATTAACCCACATGTACTTAAAGAAAGGACCCAAATTCCCACCTTTACTCCAAAATAGACCGCAAGCCGGCGAATTGGGATGTAGGGGTACCAAATATAAAAAAGGATTTCATCCTTGCCGCTTGGAATTGCATTAAAAAAAATATTTAAAATAATTAAAATAATCACTATAATGATAATCCAGCGCAGCTTACGGATCAACTCCCTAAATCCGATTCCATTGAGCTTCCCAAGGAAAAAGATGCAAATCATCATGCCTGAAAGGATGAGGAGGCTATTCTGAATAAGTACAATATAGGTCATAAAAACGAACCACAGAAGTTTGCTCACCGGGTTTAAATTGTTGAAAAAGGAATTACTTGGTTTAAAATTAAACACATAATCCGCGATTTGACTGCTTTTTTCCTTTTTTCTCTTTTTAGAGACTGATTGTTCTTGCATAATGCTGCCTACTTAGGTCATATTCGCACTTGGACTTTTTTCATATATTTCAAATTTATTTTCTTCAATTAGGAATACTTTAGAGCATAAATTCAGGATTTCCTCATCATGGGAGCTTATAACTGCGGATTTATCGGTTCCTAAAAGTTTAACTAACGTATCCATGATTGTTTTACGAACACGAAAATCTTGCCCGGTAAATGGCTCGTCTAATAGGTAAATTACTGGTTGATACGCATAAATTGATGCAAGATTTAATCTACGTTTCTGTCCCCACGATAAATTAAATGGATTTATATCTGTAATTGGGATATTCTCGGATTTCAATCTCAATCTTGGTTCTTGAGACGAAAATATTAAATTAATCAATTCATTAATCTTCGATTCATCCAATAAATCTAATAATCCAAAGTTTTTAGGCCCGAATTCCAATTCCTTTTTTATGGTATTTTTCAGCAATTGGGATTCTGGGTTCTGAAAAATCAACCCGATATTTCGTGCATATTTTGCATAGGTTATATTGTTTAAATCCTCTCCGTTAAAAAGTATTTTCCCTTGGTCTGGCTTTAAAATTCCAGCTATGAGGTAAAGTAAAGTAGTTTTTCCAGATCCATTGGGTCCAACAACGCCTACAAGTTCCCCTGGAAAAATTTCAAAAGATATTTTATTAAAAATCTGTTTTATCTGCCGATTATGTTTTCCTAAATCTTGAATGTAATCAAAGGAGACCTTATCAAAACTAAGAAGCGGGTTACCGAGCGACTTTTCTGTTTTTTCTTTTGGCATCCCAAGTGATTGAACAAAGGAGAACTTTTTTAGCATCAATTCATAGGAGAAGAGGATGGGTTTCGCATTGGTTGAGGATTTCTGGTTAATCAAATCGGCTTTCTTATAATTCACGCCTTCATGGAAATAGGGTGCATCTATGGCATTTATATCTGAATAGAGTTTTGTGATTCCATCATCTACCCAAATAAATTTATTTACAAACGGTAAAATTTCTTGAATTCTGTGTTCTGCAATGAGAATTGTGAGTTGATCAGTAAAGGTTCTCTTTAATTTTGAAATATGATGAAGTAGTTCTAGCCTTCCTTGTGCATCCAAAAACGCAAGGGGTTCGTCGAGGATTAGAATTTTCGGCTTCATCATAAGAACCGATCCTAGCACTACCCTTTGCTTTTCTCCACCACTCAATTGAAGTACATTACGATCTAGCAGATGTTGTAAGTTTAACAATTCCACAATTCGTGTGAGTCGGCTTCTTATTTTCTCTTCTGGGATCTTGAGATTTTCAGCTCCAAATATTAACTCGTCAAAGACCGTTAGATTAATGAATTGATTATCTGGATTCTGCATAACTAAACCTATGGAGCCCGCAAGCTCTTTTGGGGTTATTTCTGTTAAATACCGCCCTAGAACTTTAATCTTCCCTTTAAACAATCCTTTTATTGACCATGGAATTAATCCACTCAAGGAATAACATAAGGTTGACTTTCCCGAGCCCGAAGGGCCAAAAATTAATACGGAATCTCCTTGATATATTGAAAAATTAGCATCATTAATTACATCATAACTTGAATTAGGATATTTGAACGTAAAGTTCTGAAGTTCAATTACGGGCTCCATCGTCAAGAGCCGCCTTCCGCCTTTTGAATTAATCTTACAATTGATCGGCCCAGTAACCCCGTAATTAAGACTCCTGATAAAAAGGCAAAAATAAACGCTAAAACAGCGAGCGAATAATGTAATACTTCAAATTTACCTGTCAGTATCCAGAAAATTGGTGCTTGGCTAAAATTTCCTAGTCCACCTGCAATCGCCCAACCAAATTTCGTATCTCCCTCCTTAATCTTTTCCATTAACCAGAAGCCGATGATTAGAACTACTGCTTCTAATAGATTTATTAAAATAATAAAAGCACCCCACGCATCTCCCAAAAGAGCTTCCAACAGGCCCTTAATTAAAGCGGTTATTAACGGCGCTAATTTTTTTCGGGTCAAGCCAAAGGCAATGGCCATCCAGAGGGTATGATGTCCCGATATAAGTTGGGTCCCCCCCATAAAAGGATAAATGACTTTCATGATTAATGAAAACGGAATTAACGAGGAAATGAAACCGCCCATTACCCCTAAAATCGCAGCTATGAGCAAGTCTCTTAATGTTAAAATTCCAAAAATGGTGTTATCTCTCATAAATTGAGATGTAGATATATACCCCTCCTGGGCATTTATCCTCCCGTTCATTTTCCAAACCGTTTTAGATGTACCTCTCATCCCTATATTCTACCATTCTCATAATCCAATTTCAGATGATGATAATCTCATTTAGATATTTTGCCCAGTATTCACTATTAGGATTCGGATCGGTTAAATGAAAATCGACTGTTGCTCGTAAGGGGCCATCACCCCCTTGTTCTTTTGGTTTTAAAATCTCACCATTTATTTCAAATGCGATGAGGACATAATCGGGATGGGCTTCAATATCACTTAACCAAAGTGTATCTGTTCTGTAATTATCATAGCAGGAAAAATAATACATAGTTGCATTCTCACGTAATACTCCTGTCTGGTTTAAAATCTGCCATAAGCTTGCCCCCGTACAGCTAAAATTATACACAGTTCCATAACTATTAAGGTAATAAAAATTACGATCCTCAATCAATCCGAAACTACTATTTTCTATCTGTTGATACTGAATGATCACTTCCTGCTTCACATTACCTGAAATTTTGAGTTCCCAAACCATCGGGTTTTGAACTTCGAAGTTATATACAAGAAAGGGAATCGTAATTGCAATGATTACTGCGAAGAATATTAAAATTTTCAAATTTCTACCGAGTTTCATTATCGTTCTCCAATAAATTTTTCATTTACTCTATGTTTTAATTGTTTTTAAAAAAAAGAGGGAGAAAATAATTTTTGAACTTTTCTTTTTCACTTATCCACGTTACATGAATTGAATTGCCACGATCTTTTCTGTCCAGTAATAGCTACTATTGGTCGGTGTTGTGATTGAAAAGTCAACGACAGCCATCAAATAACCATTTGTTTCATCTAATAGAACTCCGTCTTCTGCCCAGACAATTGCTATTTTCCCAGCTGTTGATCCACCTTTTACTGTCGCAAAGGTAAGATTATTACTCATACTTCCATCTTCAGCTATAAATCTAACTTTAGTCGCCGGCGGAGTGGATCCAAATACTGTATTTCGATAATACAAATCATAAACACTAATCCCGTTGAAAGTTCTATTTACGCTGGTACCTCCGACATCGGTGTAATTAAAGATTCTATTCGTAAATCTAGATGAAGGTCTGTTTGCCCAGATTACCTGACCCAAGGAAAACGTAGCATTAGGCCCATTGAGATTCCCAAAGATTGTTAGATTCCAATCATTAAATTCCTCAAAGATAATTTGCGTGCAATTTTTAACCATATAAGATGATGTGATTAATGGATGGATGACCGACTGGTTAATCATAGGTAAAAGGGGTCCATCTTCAACCATATCTGTTTGCCCTTCATAAGTGATCGCTGCTAGATTTCCAGCACCTTGAATAATGGAAAGTGGGATTGCCGGACTAGAATAACCAGTATTGTCGACAAATCTAATTGCATTCGCTGCCCCATAATCTATTCCAGAATATACAATTAAATCCCAAACCCGTATTCCTGTACAAGTTACATTCCGATCAAGGACCCCTCCAGTTTTTACTTCATAACCTCAGAGAACAATTCCGTCAAG
>CAYGYC010000078.1:0-14410 GCA_964353755.1 uncultured archaeon
TTTCTTCACTTCTGCGGGTGGAGAAGGTTTCTTCACTGTAGGCGGTGGAGAAGTGGGCTTCACTGTGGGAAGTGGAGGACCTTTCTTCACTTCTGCGGGTGGAGAAGGTTTCTTCACTGTAGGCGGTGGAGAAGTGGGCTTCACTGTGGGAGGTGGTGGAGCTTTCTTCACTTCTAGGGGTGGAGAAGGTTTCTTCACTGTAGGCGGTGGAGAAGTGGGCTTCACTGTGGGAGGTGGTGGAGCTTTCTTCACCTCTGCGGGTGGAGAAGGTTTCTTCACTGTAGGCGGTGGAACTTTCTTCACCTCAGGAGGTAGAACTTTCTTGATTTCAAGGGGTGGAACTTTCTTCACTTCGGGAGTTTCGGGAGGTGATTGTTCGGTTTTAGAGGTGACAATTTTGGTCCGTTTTAGCTTAGTTTGTTTTGACATATGTTATTCTCCTATCTGTTCTTCTATTTGTTCTTCTATTTGTTGTTTCATTTCAATGCGACAATAAGTCCCTTTTTTCTTGGTAGGCATAATAAGTCCTTGATCCATCAGATTATCGAGCCCGTATTGGACTATTTCTTGGATATAATCGTCTTTCTTCGTTAATTTGCCACCTTTAATATTGGGGTAATCTTTTTCTAGAAGATCTTCTATAGTAAATTCAGTGGTTGGAAGAATTGCCCTGATATCGGGATAAGTAATGCGCCAAAATAAAGTATCTTTATTTGATTTCATAATATCAGAAAAAGCGAGTGTGATTCCGTTTTTAACTCTTGAAATAATTGAATT
Source organism: uncultured archaeon (assembly GCA_964353755.1). Classification (GTDB taxonomy): domain Archaea; phylum Asgardarchaeota; class Lokiarchaeia; order Helarchaeales; family HEL-GB-A; genus CAYGYC01. Next base: position 778 of record CAYGYC010000078.1, read on the forward strand.
TTGAGTGGGATTTGCTTTAAGATCAGCGAAGAATTGCTCTTTTTGATTAATTAAATTCTTCATGGATTTGTTTAATCGTTGATTTTTTTCAATTTGAACTTCAAGCATCCCTAAATAATTCAAAAGAATTTCATCATTGATTGGATCTAAATGATAAGTAGTTTTTAATTCGTTAGTTAAAGAATTAAATATTTCTTGTTCAATTAGGCATTCTTGATTTTCAGGATTATAAGAAGTACAGGTGGTTTTATCTTCGATAAGGTCACAAGTCTCACATTTTGAATAACTTTTTACTTGTGTTCTGAGCGTTTCAAGAATAAATTTTTCCGTAGCAGGATCATTTTGCTTTTGAAAAATATCAACAATCTCCGCCGGGGATGCATGTACAATGATATTATAGTCTTTAGATAAATCATCTAGGACTTCAGACATCAAATCCTTGACAAATTTTGTATCTTTTAAGGATTCAAGTCCTAAATCCTCTATTATCTGGGAAAGCGCATACCATTGGTCTGAGAGAACACTTTTAATATCAGGCTTGAGAGAATCCTTAATAGGTCTTGATAAATTAGCCGCGATCACCTCCAAGGTAGGTTTGCCTGGAATCAGTTCATCCGTATTGAAATCCTTACACTCCACATTATATATGGAATTGGCAAATTTTTCGACATTTTTGAAAAACGTCAGTGCCCGTTTTGCTTTTTGCCGGCTTACCTCTCTGCCTTGGAGATAACTCCTGATTTTTCGTCCAACGGTCTCTAAAGCGAGTTGAATTTCCCGCTTTAACACATCATCATCCGCTAACGCCTGCTTGCTTTGGCTTTTGAACATCACATGCACGAAAGGTCCATTTACATTGACGAAAATGCGAATTTTTCCTCTAGGAATTCCATTATCGAAGGTTTCGATTTTATAGTTCTTCCAATTAACGGATGCTACTGTTTTCCAAATAGCACAATCAGAATTATCTCGCAATTTGGGAGTTCGATTGACAAAACGATAAAGCACATCTGATGCCTTAGAAGACTCTTCTATTTTTCCGCCATAGGCTATTGCGACTTCTATCGCAAATGCCAATCCTTTTCCCGAAGTAGGGGTTCGGGTTTCAGCTACCACATAATGTGGATCAAAATGTTTCTTAATGACGCGTTCTAGAATATCTGCACCTACGGGTACAACTGTATCAGTTGGCGGTGCTAAATATTTCTCTGAGATAAAGGCCTTATACAAAGCATTCATTTGATCCTCATTCAATTTAGTAGGAGGAATGTCTTCTAAACTAATATGCCCACCTAGTTGATTATTTGCCTCCAGAACAATTTGATCGGCAAGAGCTGTATTAACGTCGAAGTTTTTATGCAGAAATGTTGTTAAATTCGTTGTTGTGCTGCCGTCCAATAATTTTTTCATCATATCTACTGTGAGCGTTGCAGGGCACTTATTAAGCTCCATTAAACTGTCATAAATCGCTTTGATTTCGGTTTCAGTCGCATCTACTGCTTTTAAGGTTAAAGTAGTTTTGTAATGGAGTTTCTCATTCGCTTTTTCAAGGAGTTCTGCAACTGTACTTTTCCCTACCCCTTTAATATCTTGTAACAGTGCAGAAAGCGACCGATTTTGACCTGAGTTTAAAAAATTAGTGAAATCATTAAGGTTATTAATTTCTTGAGATTTACCTAGTTCCGAAAATATCTCGAACAGGCTATCTATTTCTTCTTTCTTCAAGTCTTTAACTAATAAAGAATTAAGAGATTTATAATTCAGCTTAGTATCTGACTCAAAAATAATTTTTCGCACGGTATTGGTATTCAACTTACAAAAATCTTTTGTTAAAATATCAAATATTGTCTGATCTGCACTATTTTTAAGTAAATTGTTAAAGGATTCAAAAGAGATTGTGGATGGACATGGGATTTGATTCCGAACTGTATTTTGTAGCAATTCAATTTCTTCAACAGTGAGTGAACTCGTAGTTTTCGTCCCTAAATTCGCCTTTTTAAGAATTTTACTATATTCGGGTTTCGAAATTTCAGGAAAGGCATCTTTCAAGTAGTCCAAAAGAGGTTTATCCTCACTTTGAGAAATTAATTGTTTTAGTTCAGCGGGATCGATTTGACTGAGGCAGGGTTTTTGTTTTTTTATTACTTGCATTAAAATTTTTATATCTTTTTCGTCTAACTCGGACATAGCTTTGGAGTATAGCCCTTTGGCAGCACCGAATTCGTTATTCGCGTTCTCCACAATTTTCTTCGCCTTTTCACGACTCATACGGACGAATTTTTCTTCTAAAAAGGTGGCAATGCTGGTTACAGTGGTGGTACGTAACATCTCCTTAAAATCCCCGATTGAGGATGAAGCAGGATGCGGTTGGGCATACTTAGGTTCATTTGGGAATTTTGTAACCCGTCGGGGAAATACGAACACATCTCCCTTGGGATCAATGAAAACGAGAGAGATATGCGAATTCAATAAGGCCGTTTGCCAAATATAATCATCCGCGTATCCTCTCTTATATTGGACATTCAAATAATTCAATCGCACATACGTGCCATGCTGAAAGGGTACATCGATTTCAGCAGGTGGAATTGTGTAATTTTTCTCATTTTTGGAGGTCGTGAAAAAGCAAGCAAGGGTGGCTTTATTCTGTTCAATATGACGGCTTATTACCGCTACCGGACGTCCCGTAGTGTTTTGGGCATCCGAGAATGCAGAGCTGGCGCCAAATCCTTGGCTTCCTCTCGTTTGTTTTAAACGTTCGGATTTGCTAGAAGCGAGATATTTCCCAAATTTCTCTAAATCGGTAGGGACCAATCCGATACCGGTATCAAAACATTCGAACAAAAACATTCGGGTATCTTTAGACTGTTCATCAGATAACATTTCTGGTTTTTCCATTTCTTGGAGGCGAATTATCAGGAGGGGCTCGGTATTAAGAATGTCTTTAACCGGTTCGAGAAGATCATTCATTCTCGCAATAAGATGGTCTGCAGTGATATCCTCATCTTTCAGTAATGCCTTGGGTTTTTGATAATCAAAATAGAAATCCTCCTTCAATTGGTAAACCTTTGGAAATTTCCAGAAAGTGACCTCAAGGGCATCGAGGGAGTTATCTGTGAATTCAGCCATATATTGGGTATGTTTATAAAGCCCAATATCAAACCCGACTAACTGGGTCCTCTTTCGCATGAACTCAGCGATGGTCCCTTGTTTAATAACCCCCTTTTCTTTGCCGCTTTCCACTTCGGCTTCAGCATTTTTAATACTGGCCTTCTTGGATACTTTGCCTTCTTCCTTGCTCTCCGCTTTTTCTGTTGTTGCAGCACTAGCTTTCCGGGTTCTTGGTTTGGGAGCGCTTTGATCAGTAGATTCTTTGCTTTCTTTCTTTTTGCGCTCCTTTTTTTCTTTTGGTGGAGCACTATCCTTACTTGTTTTAGTTTTCTGCGCCAAAATCTTACACCCAATTTTTCTAAAATTTTTTTTATAAAAATTAATCATACTAGTCCAATACTTAATTCAATGAAACCAGTCGAATATTCAATTCTATATACGATTTTTAAATTAAAAACCTCACTTTTTCTAAGGTGAACGGTTGTATAAATATATTTATTAAGAGCGCTCTTTGTCGATTCGTTATTGATAGTATTGCCGACATTATTTTAGAAATAAACAAATTGTGTTAGAACGATTTTCTTTGTTGATAATTTTAATGAATAAAAAGATAAAAATTATTCTTTCTACAGATTTTGAGTATTCTTCAAGAATTAATTAGTTCTTACACATCGCGGTTCAACTTTATTGAAAAGAGGAAAAGAGCGATCTCCTTATGATTGCTTTCCTTTTCCCGTTTTATTTATTCGATCCAGCGCTAAATCAAGAATTTTTCGAGCTATTTTTGTCTTATAATCCAAATTTAAGATTTCAACGTTTTTTTCTGCATCAATAACATAAATCGCATTCTTATCAGATTCAAACCCCTGCTCTGGTTTGCTAACATCATTCGCACAAATCAGAAGCGATCGCGTTTTTTGTAATCGATTGAAGGCATTATCTATCATTTGTTCTGTACTAACATTATACTCTGCTTTGAATGGAATAATATGGACATTTGGATCTGCAGCTCTGGCTACTTCAATGCATTTTTCTGTGGGTTTGAGTTTAACAGTCAAATGACCTTGTGAGGATATCTTATGATCTGCCACCTCTTCGGGAGTAAAATCTGAAATTGCTGCCGCACAGATAAAGATATCGAAGTGCTCATTCCGGAGTAATTCCTCAATTTTTTGATTTAATTCCGCCGTGCTAACAATTTCAAACGTTGTCATTGTATAAGGAACAGTTGCCGTAATTCCTCTTCCATAGATTAAAGTGACCTCGGCCCCACGTTTCTGTGCTTCGACTGCTAACGCTATACCCATTTTCCCTGAAGAAGGATTTGAGATGTAGCGAATGGGATCAATATACTCTCTCGTTGCTCCGGAGGTGACTAAAACGCGCATTCCTTCCATATCGCGTTTTAATGCCGTCGATTCTAAAATCAATTCTGTGGTTTGTTGGACAATTTCATCAATGTGGGCGATTTTCGCCTTTTTCTCTTCAATTCGGGGACCAATGAAAGTAACTCCATACGCTTTTAACAGTTCTATGTTTTTTTTGACAATCGGATGGTCAAACATCGTTTCGTGCATCGCGGGTACGATTGCGATAGGTAATCGCCCAAATCCAGTAGATACGACGGTGGTAACGGGCGTATCATCAATGCCACAGGCAATTTTAGAAATGGTATTGGCGGTAGCTGGACAAACAAGGATAAAATCGACAGGGGGGGTTTCGTTCCCCGCTAAACTTACGTGTTCAATTTTGCCAGTCAATTCGCACACAGGCTTGTTGCCCGTGGCCCATTCCATTAAATTGGGATTGATAATGTTAGTAGCTGCAGGTGTCATTACGGGATAAACCTCTGCGCCCAGGCGCATTAACTGCCTTGCTATAATCGGCGCTTCTACCGCCGCCACACTCCCACAAATACAAAAGGCGATTTTCTTACTATCCAGAACTTTACTTTCCGCACCTATTATTGCCTTAGACGGATGCTTCTCAAACATAATTCTTTCCACACAGGTTCTGCAAATTTATTTTCAACTATATGTAACTTATTTCCCCCGGTATTAAATCTTTATCAAAGTTGTTTCGTATTGATTTCATCTAAAAAGATAGGATGATAGGATATCTTTCAATCTTGGTCAGAGACTCGAGAGGAATCATTTCGGGGATTTAAATCAATTAATTCCTGCCTTCGTCGGCGATATAGGACGATGGGGAGATCTCCTTGGATTAAATTTTCACCCATCTTATAGGAGGATTTTTTCGGTTGTTGGGTAATTACCACACGTTTATCTTGTCTAAGAATAGTTTTACTAAAAAACATCCCAATTGCATTTATAAGATGGCTCAAGAGGGAAATTTTTAAGATATTTTGATAAAAGCGTATGTAAATTACGGTATTTTCTTCATCCACGGGCACAAAGGCTAAAACGATTTTCATACGAGGAGTAGGACTAAGCCGCCAAATATTAGGAAACATGAATTTAACAATGGGTTCGGAATCAGGTTCGGTAAGATCATCGTTTTTTAACGGGATAGACCCGTCATCTTTTTTATTAAATACCCAAACTTGAATTATGTCATTGCTGAATTTCGTTTTTGGACCATCAACTAGGGTTTTATTTCCTCGACCGATAGTATTCGAATGTACAAAAGGTAAATGTACTACATCTAATTGATTTTCTATTGCACGGGAATAGTGCACCGACCAGTGATCTTGGAAAGATTTATATTTAAACCCCTTTAGATCATCAAAAAACGGAATAGGCGGGTAATTTTCTTGGATGTCCCCGTACCATACCCAAATAAAACCGTGATTTTCCCGCGTGACATAAGATTTTACCTTATAGCGATGGGGAACTGGCTGATTGCAACCATTTGCAGGAATCAATTGACACTGGCCGGTTTTATCATATTCGAAACCATGAAATGGGCATTGAACTCTCTCAGCTTTTACTTTACCAGCACTAAGAGCGGCTCCTCTATGAGCACATTTATCTTGTAGACAGACAACTTCCCCATCATCTTTCCTAAAAAACACTAATTTCTCGCCGAATCGCGTAACCCCTATTAATTTTCCTTTTTTAATCTCCTTGGATTCTAAAACAGCGTACCATTGATTGTATATCAATTTCTCACATTCTTATTTCGATTAATCTTCGAACTACTAATATACTTTAAAAGAAACGGGTAAGTTTTGTACCTTTTCAGCTCGGATTAAAATCAAAAGTTTGGGAATAAGAAGGGGAAAATGGTACTAATTTCTCTTAATTCTTGGTCATATCTTGTTTTACTTGTTCTTCGATGTCCATATCCTCATTATCTTCCATTCGTATTTATCCATTCCTACTTATCTTCCATTCCTATTTATCTATATAGACTACATAAAGATCAAAAGAACTATAGTTGCCAAGAAAAACCTAAATATATCCAAGAAAAACTCATTAAAATTAGAAGAAAAGTATCAAAAAGTGTATTAAAAAAGAAGAATGACATTAAAAAAGAGGTGCTTTAGCTTCAGTGACGCGAGCCAGATGTCCCGGGCACATTTCTGGGTTTTTTGAGATATGTCGAAAGCGAGATGCCCAGCATACAGGCTCACGGGGCGCTGGTGTGTGTATCAATAGGGGAGTGGTGACAAGTCTTAAAGTGAAGGAAAGCAATCAAACGCAGATAAATATTAAAATTAATGGAAAATTAAATCCCGCACCAGTGACTAGGTCCGTGGTGGATCAATTTTTGCCTTTACTTAAAAAACCGTATTTAATTGAGATTGGTCATGAAAGTGAAGTGCCGATAGAATCGGGATTCGGGGCGAGTGGAGCAGGGGCACTCAGTACCGCATTAGCATTAAATACAGAATTCGGACTCCAAATGAGTCGGAATAAGGTTGCAACAATAGCGCATATTGCCGAAGTAGAAAATAACACAGGTTTAGGCGATGTAATTGCGCAGACCTTTGGGGGAATTGAAATTAGATTAGAACCGGGCGCACCCGGAATTGGACGAATCGACCGGGTTATCTCCGCGGAGGGTTTATTTAAAACTGATGATTTAAAAGTGCTTTGTATCGGTATAGGCCCGATTGAAACGAAAGCTATTCTATCGAATCCGGTTCAGGCAGAACGCATTAATCGAGCAGGGAAGGAAAAAGTCGAGGAATTAGTAAAGTATGCTACTATAGAAAATTTCTTGCGGCTCTCAAGGAAATTCATGGAAGAATCGGGTTTAGCATCCGAAAAATTGAAGGATTTATTATCGTATGTTGATGATTTAAATAGAAATGGGTTACCAGCAAGCGTACAAGCCTTAGGTAAATCATTATTTACCTTTGTGGAAAGCGCAAAGAGCGACGAATTAGTAGATGAAATTAAGGGTTATTCAAAAGATGTGATGGTATTTACCTCAGAGATAGATTATCGGGGGCCAATAATTGTGGAGGCTTTGAATGAAGGATAAGAAAGGGACGGGAGAATTTGTACCAAAAGATCATCCCCGCTATCTCTCTTTAAAAATTCGACATAATATTACACAGGGTTTTGAAGATAAAGTGGTAGCGAAGGCGGGCTTAATTGCCCATGGAAGGGGTGAAGCTTTCGATTATCTCCTTGGAGAATGCACAAATCCACCTGCGGAAGAGGCTATTAGGGCTGCGGCAGCGGCATTACTGTTAGCGAAGCACCCAGTGATAAGTGTCAATGGGAATATAGCGGCGCTGGTGCCAGAAGAATTAGTAAAATTAGCACAAATTGTTAAAGCGCCCTTAGAAGTTAACCTTTTTTATTATACAAAGGAGAGAATAAATGCAATTAAGAAATGTTTGCTGAAAGCAGGAGCCCAAGAGATTCTAGGATTAAAAAGAGAGAATCAAGTTTCAATCCCTGAGCTTTCCTCATTGAGAAGGCATGTAGATCCTAAGGGAATTTATGTTGCTGATGTAGTTTTAGTGCCCTTGGAGGATGGGGATCGAACTGAGGCATTGAAGAAAATGGGGAAAAAAGTTATTGCCATTGATTTGAACCCCTTAAGTCGTACCGCCCAGTGGGCAGATATTACTATTGTCGATAATGTAGTGCGCTGTCTGCCTCTGCTTATTCAAGAAGTGGAGCGATTAAGGGGAAACGATCTTAAATTAGCGAAAATTCTAAAATCTTTTAATAATAAAAAAGTTTTAGGGCAGATGATAGAGTTAATGAAGAATTATTTAGGAAATTTAGCAGAAAAGGGAATTTATATTCCAGAAGCCGCCATGATCTTCGCGGAAATGAAGGAGGATGGTTAAGATGCAACGAAAACCCATTTTACAAGTCGCGTTAGATTTTATGGAATTAGAAAGAGCTATGCAAGTAGCTCGAGAAGCGGTGAAAGGCGGCGTTGATTGGGTAGAAGCAGGAACGCCTTTGATTAAAAGTGAGGGAATGAATGCAGTTCGATCATTAAAAAAGGCTTTTCCAGATAAAGTCATTGTAGCTGATATGAAAATCATGGATGTAGGCTCTTTAGAAGTCGAGATGGCCGCGAAAAGTGGTGCAGGCGTTGTCATTATTCTTGGGCTTTCCGATGATTCCACCATTAGTGAAGCAGTTGCCGCGGGAAAAAAGTATGGCGCTCAAATCATGGTGGATATGATTAATGTTGAAAATATGATTGAACGGGCCGCACAATTGGAGCGGCTCGGGGTAGATATTATTTGTGTGCATGTAGGAATTGATCAACAAATGAAAGGGGTAAAACCCTTAGATGTCACGAAACAGGTGGCAGAAATCGTTTCCACGCCAATGGTGGCAATTGCCGGCGGTTTAAACTCGGAAACAGCCCCAGTGGCAATTGAGGTCGGAGCTGATATTATTATTATCGGGCACGCCATAACCGCCGCAGAAAATGCGGCGGAGGCAACTCGGATTATAAAAAGAGCGATGGCAACTGGAAAACCTATCGCCTCGAAACTTTTCAAGAAATACGATGAATCGGACCTCTATAGAGTATTCAATATGGTTTCCACGCCTAATATTTCAGATGCAATGCACCGTAAACCTGCCATGAGTGGAATAAGACCGATTTGGAAGGGAATAAAAATGGTGGGGAAAGCGGTCACGGTTCGCACCTATCCGGGAGATTGGTCCAAGACTGTTGAGGCTATTGATATTGCGGGGAAAGGTGATGTGATCGTGATTGATGCGGCGGGTGGGGAAATCGCAGTTTGGGGCGAACTCGCATCATGGAGTTGTAAGGTAAAAGAAATTGCAGGGGTAGTTATCGATGGGGCAGTGCGCGATGTTGATGATATTCAGGAAATAAAATTTCCCGTCTTTGCCCGTTATATGACTTCCGCTGCAGGAGAACCTAAGGGATTCGGGGAAATTAATGTCGAAATCGTTTGCGGCGGGATTCCAGTCGCGCCAGGGGATTGGGTTATTGGAGATGACAATGGAGTTATGATAATTCCTAAAGCGCAATCTCAAGAGATGGCAAACCGGGCAATGGATGTCCTTGAGCGAGAGAACCGAATTCGAGAGGAAATCAAACGAGGGAGTACCCTTTCAAAAGTTTTACAATTAAAGAAATGGGAAAAAATTGTTGGATGAAAAGAATGGTGATGAGTTGAGAATTATAATTATGGGAGCCGGTGCGATAGGCAGTTTGTTTGGTGGTCTCCTCGCAGAGGCGGGGAATACGGTAAGCCTTATCGGAAGGAAAGCCCACATTGATAAGATTAGGGAACAAGGGCTCTATATTGAAGGCGCTAGTGGTGAACATCATATTCAATTAATAGCGACTTCGGATCCATTAACCCTTGAGGCTCCAGATCTCATTATTCTCACCGTTAAAGCGTATGATACTGCGCAAGCAGTAAAGGATATCAAACCGCTTTTAAAAGCGCATACACATCTTCTCTGTTTACAAAATGGATTAGGAACGGAAGATGTGGCACGCTCAATTATAGGTACTGATCGCATCATTCGGGGAACTACCTCGATTGGGGCGTTATTTTTAGAACCGGGAAAAATCCGGCATACGGGACATGGCGATACCATTCTCGGTTATCCTGATCGTCAGGTGGATTCCTTTCTGAAGCAAGTGGCCATACTTTTTCAAAAGGCAGGATTCAAAACAACCATTTCAGATGACATCAGGAGAGTGGTTTGGGAAAAAATTTTTGTAAATATCGCCATAAATCCCTTTGGCGCATTAACTGGGCTGCGGAATGGAGATTTGCTTACTATTCCTGAACTCAAGAAATCAATGGAAGCGGCAGTGTTAGAAGGCATTAAGGTAATTGAAAAATTGGGAATAACTATAAATAGGCAGTCTCCCATCGATAAAGCGTTTGAGGTTGCAAGACAAACAGCAATGAATAAGAATTCAATGCTCCAAGATATTGAAAAAGGAAAAAGAACCGAAATCGACTTCATTAACGGTGCGCTCATTAAATATGGCGATAAAGTAGGAATCCCATGCCCCATTAATACCGTATTAACTGCGCTAATAAAAGGATTAGAACGGAAAAATGAATTAATGAGCTTAGAGGTAAATTAAATGGAAATTGAAGGTCTTCCTGAAGATGATGTATTCAATCAAATATGGGAAATCCTGCAACACGATGATATGAGCTATGATTCCGGACAGATTCTGGGGAGTATGTGTACTAAACCGCTTGAACTCACCATTAAACTGTACCAAAAATATTTTGATAGGAATCTAGGCGATCCAGGACTTTGGCGTGGTACTTGGAAGCTTGAACGAGAAGCCATCAGAATTTTGGGTTCCTTACTCCATAATCCAGATGCCGCCGGATATATCGTTACCGGAGGCACCGAAGCAAATCTAATGGCTATGCGAATTGCACGAAATTCACATTTTAATGGGCAATCTGAGATTATTGTGCCGTGTTCTGCCCATGCTTCATTTGATAAAGCGGCAGATCTCATGCGGTTAAATATCATAAAAATCCCACTCACTTCTGAATACAAGATTGATGTCGATGCCGTAGAAGAAGCCATTTCTAAAAATACAATAGCAATAGTGGGGATTGCCGGGTCCACTGCATTGGGTGTAGTCGATCCCATTGATAAATTATCAGAAATTGCCCTTGACCATGGGATTTATCTCCATGTAGATGCCGCCTTTGGAGGGCTCGTATTACCTTTCCTGGCGAAAATGGGTTATAATGTTCCTCCCTACGATTTCTTGCTTGAAGGCGTGAAATCCATCACGGCAGATCCGCATAAAATGGGATTAGGACCGATTCCCAGTGGTGGAATTCTCTTCCGAAATGAGGATATTCTAAAAAAGAGTCATTATGAAATCCCCTATCTCGCAGGTGGTAAAATTAAACAAGCCACCATCGTAAGTACCCGCAGCGGTTTTACTGCCATTGCAACTTGGGCCATTTTTAAATATCTAGGAGAAAAGGGATTCATTAAAATCGTAAACAAATGTATGAAAATAACTCATTTATTACGCGATGAATTAAAAAAGATTGAAGGCATTACGGTCGTCAATGACCCTCCTCAAATGAATGTCTTAGGATTTACATCCGAGTATGATATCCAGTTAATCGATACCAAATTACGCGAGAAAGGTTGGGCCCTCGGGGTCTTTCCCAACCTCTTGCGGATCGTGGTTATGCCTCATATTAAAAAATGTCACATTGAAAAATTCGCGACTGACCTCTCTGAAATCGTTCGGTCCTTAAAATAAAAGATGATTCGTTTTAGATCCTTCTTAATCGCTTAATAAAATTAAGCTTAATATTTCTCTTTTTAGGGATTCAGTTTAAGTAGGCATTGATAGACAGACGCATCTTAAATTGCCTTAAATTATTTATTTTAAAAAAGATGATTTTTTTAAAGAAGAGTTGATTAAACACAGCAAAACTGCTAGAGAATTTGTTGAGAAAACGGGGTAGATATCGATAAATGATTGAGAATCTTCATCATGTTCTACAAGCTTTGATTGCAGGATGTTTTACATGGGGACTGACTGCTTTGGGTGCAGCATTAGTCTTCTTTGCAAAGACAATTAATAAAAAAATGTTGGATTGCATGCTTGGATTTGCGGGAGGGGTAATGATTGCTGCAAGTTTTTGGTCATTACTTGCTCCTGCGATCGAATTTTCAAAAGGCTTAGGGGTTCTGATGTGGCTTCCTGCAACGGTGGGCTTTTTATTGGGTGCCTTGGTCTTACAAGGAATAGATAAGATTCTTCCTCATCTCCATATGAGAGCTCCCAAGGAAGAGGTAGAAGGGAAGAAGACCGAATTTCACAGAACCACATTACTGGTTCTTGCGATAACTCTGCATAATATTCCCGAGGGGCTGGCAGTTGGAGTTATTTTTGGAGCGCTTGCCGCTCATTATCCAGAGGCTACCTATGCAGGAGCGGTGGCGTTAGCCGTAGGTATTGGAATACAAAATTTTCCTGAAGGGCTTGCGGTTTCCATGCCGCTGCGGGGAGAAGGATTGACCCGCTTGAAAAGTTTCTGGTATGGACAGTTATCAGCGGTAGTTGAACCCGTCTTTGCGGTGCTGGGTTCATTTTTCGTTATTGCATTTACGCCAATTCTACCATATGCTCTGGCTTTTGCGGCTGGAGCTATGATCTTTGTTGTTGTAGAAGCCGTTGTGCCTGAATCTCAAAGGAATGGAAATACGGATCTGGCTACCTTCAGTCTGATAATCGGTTTTATTTTAATGATGATACTTGATGTTGCCTTTAGTTGATTTTTAATATTTTAAAATCCAGAAAAAATTGAATTTAACTTCTGAATGAAAATACTCACCTAGATAATAAGTTTCATTTTTTTTTCTTTTTTTTAAAAAATTAATTATTTCTTGGATTTTAAAAATATTGGCATTTTAATAATTTTTCGACTTTCATCACGGTTTTTTTGTTTTATTATTTTTCCCGCTCTCTCTATTTCTTTCTATATCATAAAATATCCATTAAAATGATCAAGTATCTCGAGACTGGTGAGTTCGAAAATTTTAATCTTGCTCTCATGTTTTTCTAAATAAATAAATTGCCCATCCAATTGAATCACGCTCCCATTTGAGATAAAGGTTTTTCTCTTTGTTTAATTTATTTAATAATTCGGGGATGTCAGGATCTTCAGGGTGTGATAGAATGTATTTATCTGTTGCATACCATTGAAGACCTAAGTATCGATCCCATTCGTCGTGAGTGCTTACGAAAGTATATAATAATCTCAAGCCAAGATTTTCTCCGATTTCCACGTTTCCTTCGTGCGTGCTGAATGTTTCGAATTTTATTTCAGAGAGATCAAAATATTCTTTTGGGGGCTTGCTAATCCAAAAAGGCTCTCCCACTACAACAAGACCGTTGCGTTTAGTCTGTTTCATTAAGAATTTAAGAGTTTCTTCATGCCCTTTATAGATCCAACTGGCACCAATACAACATGTTAGATCGAAACTTTCAGGAGTATCAGCCACATAGTTCGCACCATCTATTTGGATTAATGTTATATCTGCGTTTGGAACGCGTTCTTTAACTTTTAATTTTGCATCTTCAA
>CAYGYC010000079.1:0-14388 GCA_964353755.1 uncultured archaeon
TGCATTCAGCTGCCGATCAATTCGTAAGCCGCATTTCTTACATTCAAAGATGGCTCCTTTCAGGTCTTTATTGATCCACCCACATCTGGAGCATCTCTTGGAGGTATGATGCGGATCAACCTTAACATTCTCCGCTTTATAACAGGCGATCTTGGCTATTGTTCGCCAATCTGTTCTGGCTATTTTTCTATTCCAGATTTTATATCTTTTATACATCCCTTCTTTTGTCAGGTCTTCAAACCCATTGCGTTTACCCATAGAGATAATGGTATTGGCAAGGGTATGAGCTGCATTTTTCGCCCGATTTCTCTCGCGTGATTTATTCTTTTTCAAAATTCCTTTTACATTTTTGGATGTACTCGCCCTTTTTTGGAGTCGTCTCCGGCGTTCGAAACTGGCAATGTGAAGGGTGTGAAGCGGTTTGGTCTCTATTTTGATCCAGCCAGTCTCGGGTGCAAAGCCATCCAGGGAATAGAGGTTAAAATCCCACCCGATATTACTTGGATTCTGGTCTGAATGAGATCCTGCTTCGAGATCGGAATTAGTTATCGGAAGGTAGATTTTATCCTTAGTGAGGATCGGTTCGCCAAGTTTGCCATTCAGCTTAAAATATCGTTTTGCCAGATCAATATATACAAATTCCCGCGGTTTAATAGTAATTCGCAATTGGTCACCCTCCCGCTTCATTAGGGTTTGTTTGACCCGAATAAACTGCCGGGAAACAACGGGCTTATGCCGTTTTCGGGTGCCATTGATGTAATTCTTTTTCCACGATTTGATAATCGAAAAAGCGGTCTTTAACGCGGAGTCGACCCAATGTTTCGCATAGGACCAGCCCTGTAAATATGTATCCCGCATCAACTTCTTGAATGAATAGTCCGGGAGCGTGGGGAGAATTCGATGCTGGTTTTTACCCTGTATTGGGACGGTCTGCCACCGAATTTGGTCCCAGATCTCGGTGAGCATGGCATTTAAGGTTTTCAGATAGCTGCTGAAAAATTCATCCAGTCGTAAGGTGTGGGAAATTGCATAAGTCCTAATCACTTCATTTCCCCCCTTCTTTAACCAGAGATTTAACGGAACTAACCACCTTTTTTGCCTTATGGCTTCTTAAGCCATATAGTTTACCTGAGAAATGGGCGATAATGGTAATCAAGTCTTGGACAATCTCTTCTTGCGGTGATTTATAGAGCGCATCATTCAACACCTCAACGTATGTTCCATAAGATGCACAAAATTGTTGAAAGGTGTCAAACCCAAATCGCGTTAATCGGTCAGGATAAGTAATTATTATCTTTTGGATTTGATGATTTAAAATCATTTGAATGAGTTTATGATAATTTCTCCGCCGCTCATTTAACCCAGAACCAATATCTGTCAAAATTTGAGTAATCCCCAGCTGAGTTAAAAGTTGCACTTGAGTTTGGAGATCATCTTTTTGAGTTGCGGAGGAAACTCGGGCATAGCCGATAATTTGTGACTTCTGTGATGTAATACCCTGTAATCGTTCTACCTCACTAATGGGGACTCGCCTGCGTCCACCAATAGTGCGAATAATTTTAATTTTGCCTTCCCGGTCCCACTTTTGAATGGTCTTTGTATTTACGCCTAAAAGAGATTTGGCTTCCTTGAGTAATAACAATCTTTCCACAAGATTTATTTCCATTTAAAAGTATTTAAACTTCTATATTTTGTAACTGTTGGGAACGGTGTAAAAGCGGGGTTCATTGGAAAACTTGGGGATGATGTGTATGGCCCGCAATTATTAGAGGATTTTATACGGGAAAAGGTCGATGTCTCGCAAATTCAAATTGAAAAGAATTCATCCTCAGGATTGTGTTTAATCCCCATTGATAAGAATGGCAATAGACAGATCTTTAGTTTTCGAGGGGCTAATGCACAATTAAAACCCGCAGATATCAATACGACCTATCTTACCCAGGCTGCCCTCGTGCATATCACAAGTCCTCCTTTGGACGTTACCAAACTTGTCGCAAGAACGGCTCATAAAAACAAAGTCCTCGTTTCTTATGACCCAGGAGGGAAAGTACTAAAAAATGGGCTTGCATATATCGAGCCCGTATTGGAGCATACGGATATTTTTCTCCTCTCACAATCTGAGCTTGCGAGTTTGTTTCCGAATCTAAAGAATCCCCCTGATGCGGTAAATCAATTGCTTGATAATTATGCTATTCCAATTGTTGTAACTAAACTGGGGGCACAAGGATGCCTTATCATAACAAAAAACGAACAAATACGAGTTGAGGGATTTAAAGTGGATGTAATCGATACGACGGGAGCCGGAGATGCTTTTGCGGCGGCATTTACGGTAGGCATCCACAATGGCTGGGATCTCAAAAAATGTGCTTTATATGCGAATGCAGCGGGCGCCTTAAAAATAACCCGGATGGGAGCGCGCACTGCGTTACCTACTTTGGAAGAACTAGAAACATTTTTACGAGAACGAAAATTACTCGATCAGAAATAAAACGAGTTAAACGCGCCCTATATTAAAAAAATAAAAAAAAATGGTTTATCTTGGTCTTTCAGGAAGAAGGGCATAGGCAAACAACGCGGTTAAGATAATGGATAGCCAAATTCCCCAGGATGGGATAATGGATTCCATATAAATCCAGACACAAATGAAAAAGACTACTGCACACGCAAAAATAGATAAATAAGTAAGAGCACTCCGCTTCACTAGTTCTGGGTTTAAATGTTGAAATAATTGAGATGCCACTCCTACTAGAAATGCAATTAGTAATGGAATCGAACTTGTTTGAATGTCTATACCAGTATCATCTATAATCAACAGCAGGATAGCCGTTATAAGCGAAAAAATAGCTGCCCAAAATAAGCCCATGGATATTTGACTAACACGATGTGTCCTTGTTTTTACGATTAATGGAAAGAGAAAAGCCAGTAACCAACAGAAACCCAATGTTACGATTGTTAAATTCCCGACTTTAGCGAAATCAAGAAATCCCAAAAACCACGCAATAAAAGCTAGGATAAAAAATACAACTGCGATGATCATCGCTTGCATTAATGGTCGAAATCGATAGCCTTTACCCATATCTTCAATTAAAGCATCATCAAGTTTTTCAGTAGTATCTGCCATTTACCACTCACCTCAAAATCGGATGGAGGGAATTGCACCCTTTGCGCGCCAAAGCATTAAGGTACGTGCATGTTGCTTTCGCCAGCCTAAACTTTTGAGTTGAAGACTCCGAAGGATAAAGAAAATCTCTCGAGGAAAGGGCAAGTTTTTGAATGTAACCCAGCCTCCTTTTTCTACTGGCTTTATTGTTTGTCCTAGTTCTTCTTGTGAAGCACAGCAGATCCGGACATCTCCAATAGGGACTCTCATGAAATAATTCAAAAACTTCTGAATTGGTCTTATTTGGAGATCCACCTTTCGGATTCTACCACGACCGATCCGCCCTGAAAATTCATCGCTATAACTTGCATCAAAGGCAATGCCAGAATGTTCTGCAATCACTACGCTGAATCTTTCTCTGCCCCAAATTTGGATTAGATTTTCGATGGCATCTGTAGCGATCATTCCGATCATTATTAAGAATAAAAGGAAAATACCCAGTTCTAAATCATTTACAGGAAGGAGTCCATATAAGGCCGTCCATAACCATTGTTTAGCAGAATCAATGAAGAAACAAATTGCTGCAAAAACTACCGCTCCGATGAAAATGCCATACACTACAAGTAACTCAACATGGGAAAAGAAGGGGTTCTGGTAGCCTCCATAAAGTAGATTATCATCTTTGGTTAGTCGGCTTGCCCGAATCATATCTTTCTCCGAAAGAAAAATTAACGGATCATTCAGTTGGAACCAACCCGTCTTTTTCCGATATATAATATCCTCGTTTTCTAAAGCTTTGACTACTCGCTGAATGACAGGATCTGGCAGACCAGTTTCGTTCTTTAAATCTGCAAGACGGAATCCGCGCTCATCTAAGTATTTTGTAGTAATCGTATCTATTACATCACCGATACCAGGCACTTTTTGCTGCCTAAAGGTAATCAAAAACCCAATTACGAATCCTATCAATGCTATTAGTGGAACCAGCCATTCTAAATCGGCGTATACCATTCAAATCCCTCATTTTTTTTGATTTTATTCGAGTTTTCTATTAATCTATTTCAATTTGTATTTATGATATCTATATTCTTATTCTATTTAAAATTATTTACTTCCTCCAGATATTTATAAGATTACGATTCGGTTTTTCCCAATCATCGCAGAATTCCCGATTAAATACGCGAGTTCAATAAATAATCTATTTATTCCCCGAAGCCCACGACATTTAAATTTTAGCCCGAATTTACTTTTCTATTTTTTTCCTTTTCTTAAAAATAATTGTGCCTTCAGTTAGCACCCTCTTCACTTCGTTTATAACAACATACTTTTCACCAAAAATTTACGAAAATTCCTAAAATAAAAATTTTTTAAGGTCAGAAAAAATTAGTTAATAGAAAAATTTTTGTTGGTAAAATGAATAACTTGAGTAAATGAATAGGAAGCCTCTATAATGCAATTATATGATTTGTATGTTATTTATCGTGGCGGACAGACCATTTTTCATAAGCGGTTTGGAACGATAGAAATTGATCAGGATTTGATCACCGCTTTCTTAACAGCTATTGAAAACTTCGGGAAGGAATTGCTCGCTGGTGATGAACACTTACGTGTTATTGAAAAAGGGATGTCCAAAGTATTGTTGGCGTACGGCAAAGATATTTGTTGCGCGCTAGTATGTGGAACAGATAATACGGAGGAAGTATTGATGTTACGCCAGAATCTCGATCAAATATTAGGTAATATCCAAGTGCAATATGCAGAAATCCTTCCCACCTGGAGAGGCAATATGAGGCAATTAGCCGGAATCTCGGACATCGTTGAAAGAGATTTGAAAGAAGTCATTCTTGGCTCGGCCCCTCCCACACTTGTATCATTAATGCAAGATCCAAATCGGTTTTATTTCACTATTGATGAGCGAGGTGTGAATTTATACAATAGCCTCCTCCGAAATTCAGGTGGTTTTCATGCATTTATTGGACAATTAAAAATTCCAATTGAAATGGTTGACATGGTCTTAAACGAAATCCGTTTAGGGCGAAAAAATAGTTCCCAACTGGCCCAGGAATTGAATCTGGAATCAACTCGATTAATACCACTCCTCCGGAGTTTAAGATTACGTGGAATTGCCCTGATTTGGATGTAGTTATTTATAAACCTATAACTCAAATTTTTATAGGTTTTTGTCGTAATATCTTATAAAGGTCTAGTTTAATTAGAAAGTACTAGATATTCTTCTATTGTAATGGCGTATGTTCATGGAAGCAAAAGAAAAATTCGATTTAACCACAATGGCCCAGGGTTTAAAGTGGTTAATGCGACAACTATATACCCAAATTGCTAAATCTGAGCAGTTACCCGAAGTATTAAAAACCCCTAAAAGTTTTGTCGAAATTGTGGAAGCGAAGAAGTATAAAAATCTCCGTTTAACAGAAGCCTTGCTCAAACATTTAGCCGATCAAAATATCTTGAGCATTCAAGACGGAAAATATGGCTGGAATTCTGATATAGGCGTAAAAGTCAAGGGAAAAACTGTTGTTGAAGCGGAAGCACTTGCCATAAAAAGAGTTCAAGAGAAAGCACTGCCCTTGTTTGGTATTTTACGAAAATATGCTGAAACGATACCTGAAATTTTAAAAGGAGGAGGAGCCGGACGAGAACCCGAATTAGTAATTTGGGATTCTCTCTATACCACTGAATTTTACGATTATCTGCGTTGTGAAGCAATTCGGCGAGGGGATCTACCTCAAAATGCCGTTATCATTGATTTCGGTTGTCGATTGGGTTGGAGTACCATTAATATTCTGGAGGTGCTGAATCCTATTAAGGTTTATGCGGTAGACCCTTCCCCCCTGATGATTGAACTCGCCTATGAAAATTTACTTGCCTTAAATAAAATGAGTAAGGTAGAATTCATTCAATATGATTTCGATTTTGAGAAACGAATTGATATCAAAGAAAAATGCGATGGCGCTTTCATCGGGTTGTTATTTAACCGGTTTTCCGGCCAACAACTGTCCGATATGCTTTTAGCCCTCCGTGGCACCCTCAAAGGGGGTTCCCACGTTGCGGGCTTACAACCAATAAAAGATTCCGATGTCATTCAACCCGCCGAATTATTACTATATGCCGATAAGGAATTCAAAGGCTATCCTGAATACGAAGATTTTAAAACTGCTTTTATCCGCTCTGGATTTGCCAAACCCGTGATCGAAAATAGCATGTTCTTTCATACGACCTTCATTGCAGAAAAACCCGTTGAGCGAGAAAAGGGAAAGAAAAAATAAGTTTTCTTTCAATTTATTCGGAGTTCCATTTACCCTGGATAAATTTGCGATAATTCTGGTTCTTTAGGAAATAAATGAAATTATTCAAAAGCATTCGTCTACTTGAGATAAGAAAATAATTTCAGGTTTTATAGATTTATCAATTTTAAAAAATAAAAAAAAATTAAATTGGGAGAGGTAATAATTCCTCAGCTACATATTCTTTCTTCTTTCCTTTGGAGCGTATTCGAGTGACCACTACCGTCGCCCCAATGGCTGCACCTGCAATTGCACCGATTAAAATGATTATTATTGGCCATGGCGTCTCTACGCCAACGACTTTGAAGGTAATGGATACACTAGAGTTGGAGTGCCTATATAGATCAAAAACGGTGATGTAATATTCCACCGTCGAGCCTGCTGTGGGGGCTAATATTGTGCCGCGGTATGTGGAAGATCCATTCACAGAGGTAACTAATTCCATCAGCGTTGCCGCTGGAACGCCATTTATTGTGTAATTGAGATAGACTCTGTAAATCCCTCCCAAATCAAACACGGTTACATTGATATATACAGTCTGACCAGCTGAAATAGTAAGTCCTGAAACATCTGTGATGCTATTCGGTATAATGGAGGGGTCGGTGGTATCTACTGTGTAATTAATCATAATCGGCATCGAGCTTTGATGATCATTCTCGTCGTAGGCAATAACAATAACATAATATAAATTATCAGGCAAATTAAAGAAGGAAACTGAAATATTTAATCGTCCAATCATTGTCGCGTTGGCTGCCCATGCCGGAATACCAGTAAATGCTATCGGTGAAATATATACTTCATAATAGGCGACATCAGAACCATAATTTGTAATGTTATTAGGCAGTATCCAGGAGATTATAAGATTCGGCGCTCCAGGAACTCCAATAGATGTTGCTACCAATCCAGTAGGAGGCCCTGGGGACATTATATCGAAGATAGTTAAGTTAAATGGCAAAGAATAGTTACTTTCACCACCATAAATATCTAATGTAGTAATAAAATAGGACCAATTCCCATTTTGAAGAGCCCAATCAACATAGGTATGTTGATCTCGTGTTCTAATAGTTGCAATTAAAAGAGGAGTGGATTCCGATGAATTCATGCGATAAATGTTGTATCCTTGGATTGCAAGAACGTAATTGTTATCATCATCCTTCCAGAGCAGGGTTAAGTCACCATTCCCATTATCTGTTATATTAATCCATTGTGGTGCGTATAATGGAACAACTTTGTTTACTTCTGCTGATGGAAGTGATTCTTGATGTTTTTCATCCAGCGCAGTAACCACATAGAAGTATAACCCTGCAGGTCGATAATAATCGGTATAATCTCTATATTCTTGCTTATTTTTAGAGTAATTAGCTGCAATTTGCACATAGGGACCGCCACTCACATTTGCACGGTAAATATTATAAAATTGTACATCAGATCCCGCAGAATGATAAAGATCTTGAATAACTAAAACAATATTACGTTCCGATAGGAATATTATGATAATTTTTGGGGGTTCTGGCGCCTTAATATCTACCGGAATACCACTTTGTATCATTGATGCATTTCCTTCATTGCCTTTTTCATCGACGGCGGTGATGTAATAGAAATAGGTTCGGTATTCTGTTAGATTCGGCATTCCCTTATCCTGATAGAACTTAGTTGGGGATTCGATGATTTTTATAAAACTCCAAGATTCCACGGTTGAATTCCGATAGATTTTATAATATTTGACATCTAACTCTGGATTCAACGCCCAAGTGATATTCTCAATCTCCCCAGTCCCTTCGTTCACTACACCAAGTCCTGTGGGAGCTGAAGGAGGTGTTTTATCGCCATTTGTGGAGTTGTAGCCTGTACCATAGGTAGGTGAATCTCCCACTTCATCCGCAACCGCAATACAATAGGCATAGATTTTTCCATCGATGAGATTTGATTGAGCATCAATATAGATAAGCGTTTGATTATTGTAGATTCGGGTTAGTAAGTCATTAGGAACAGGCTGGAATGATAATACTTCTTGCCTTCTATAGATATTGTACCTTAGGAAGTCTGGAGGGGTGTTGGCTGTCCAGAAGAGTTTTATTGATCCATCTGGTTGGGATTGCACTTTAAAGGTTAAAACACCGATGGGACGTTCTCGATCAATAGGTATCCCTGGTGCTTCATTGCCACCCGTAGCAGTATTATTCGCCTCGTCCACTGCTAAGACACGATAATAATAGGTTACTAAGCCCGTTCCATTAAGTGTGGGATCAAAATCATAATAAATGGTGCTTGTAGTGCTTCCTATAAAATTGGTCATATTTGGAATGAACCCAGTTACAAGCGAGCGACACACCTTATAATAGATAATATCCAGACTAGCTGGGGCGGTCCAAGTTAATTTCATATTTCCGCCCAAGCCATAATTCGCGGCAGCAAGAGTGGTAATATCGGCAGGAGGTATATTATCTCCAGATGGCTTGGTAATAATCGATATTTTAGGAGCAGCCGTGTTATTATACCCCACTTCATCGAATACTCGAATTTCATAAATGTAATATTTTGTATCAAATAAGTTATCGCTGGGATCCAGATAGAAATTAGTAAATTTATTAGTGATCGTCTGGATGAGAATCCATGACCCATTGCGCCAGACTTCGTATTTCGTGAAATCATCTTCTTGCGCTCTTGTCCAAGTAACCAGTAAGCTCCCATTGATATTTGTAACATTGATGCTTGCAGGTTGCAGGGGAGGCACTGTATCCTGGGGGGTTCCACTCCTTTGAGTTAAGGCTTCAGCATAATTACCATCATCATCCACTGCCAACACTTTGTAATAATAAGTAACTGCATCTGTTAAGCCTGTATCTAAATAGGAGGTGAGCGGATGTAACACGGTGTTCACATAAGAAGCGGGACTAGGTGTAAATCCAGGAGAGGTCGCACGATATATGCGATATTCGCTCATATCAGGGGCTATCACTAAATTCCATGCTATGGTTAATGTATTACCTGTTGGCACTACTGTTACTGTTAGGGTTGATACTGCCGGAGGTATTACCGTATCGCGGGGGATGGCGCTTTCGGGAGTGGAGTTCGCGCCGATATTAGGCACCTCATCCCGCGCGCAGACCATATACGTATAGGTCTTCAAGTTGATGAGCCCGGTATCCGAGTAGTAATTCACGGTGAGATTGGCGATGCGGGTGTAGGTGGTAGCAGTGATATTGCGGAAGAGCCAGTAGCTCACGAAATCGCTGGCCGTGCTGGGAGTCCAGGTGATATCCAGCTGGTTTCCTGCAGGAATGACGGTAATTGCTACACCGGTGATTGGTGGCGGGGCTTGCGTGTCGGTTGGAATATTCGTAGAATTCGTAGAATCCGTAGAATTCAGCCCTTCATTTGGAATAGGTCCGCCATCATCCACAGCCGAGATCTTGTAGAAGTATCGTCGGCCATCGACGAGTCCTGTATCAGTGTAGGAGGTGGTGGTTCGGGTTGTCAATAGTACCCACCCTTGGATGGTGGAATTGCGATAGATCCGGTAATAGCTGAAATCCGGCGCGGAGCTGGCTGTCCAAATCAGTTGGAGGGTATTACCACTGATACTGGCAGTGACGTTTAAGTTTAACACTTGTGGAGGTGCCAAGGTATCTGCTGGAGTACCATTTACTTCGATCAAAGCAATTCCCTCGTTCGGCACTTCGTCATACGCCGTAATGACATAATAATAAGTCTGATTATCTACCAGTCCGGTATTATTGAAGAATCGGTTTGTAGTAGTTCCGATGTAGTAGGATGGTATAGCCTCGACTCCAGAGAACGTATCCCGGTAGATCTTATACCCGACAACATCCGGAATGCTCAATTTCAGGTCCGCCCATTGGAGGTTCAGGGCATTTCCGGCTTGTACCACTGTAATAAGTACCCCAGTTACCGGGGTAGGTGCTACCGTATCGGCGGGGGTGCCATATACTTGCGTATCAATTGGACCTTCATTCGCGTCATCATCTACGGCTAAGACCTTGAAATAGTAGGTGGTCCCGTCGGTGAGGGTATTATTCAAGTAGAAGGTGGAGGTGCCACTATAGACTAAGTTTTGAGGTAGTGGGGTAAATCCAGAGACTATGCTCATATAGACTTTGTAATAACTAAGATCAGAAGCAGGACTGGGGCTCCAAGTCACATTGAGGGTATTTCCGGTGGGAATGACTGCCACCGCTAGTCCAGTAACTGCGAGTGGTTTCACCGTATCGCGGGGGATTGCGCTTTCGGGAGTGGAGTTCGCGCCGATATTAGGCACCTCATCCCGCGCGCAGACCATATACGTATAGGTCTTCAAGTTGATGAGCCCGGTATCCGAGTAGTAATTCACGGTGAGATTGGCGATGCGGGTGTAGGTGGTAGCAGTGATATTGCGGAAGAGCCAGTAGCTCACGAAATCGCTGGCCGTGCTGGGAGTCCAGGTGATATCCAGCTGGTTTCCTGCAGGAATGACGGTAATTGCTACACCGGTGATTGGTGGCGGGGCTTGCGTGTCGGTTGGAATATTCGTAGAATTCGTAGAATCCGTAGAATTCAGCCCTTCATTTGGAATAGGTCCGCCATCATCCACAGCCGAGATCTTGTAGAAGTATCGTCGGCCATCGACGAGTCCTGTATCAGTGTAGGAGGTGGTGGTTCGGGTTGTCAATAGTACCCACCCTTGGATGGTGGAATTGCGATAGATCCGGTAATAGCTGAAATCCGGCGCGGAGCTGGCTGTCCAAATCAGTTGGAGGGTATTACCACTGATACTGGCAGTGACGTTTAAGTTTAACACTTGTGGAGGTGCCAAGGTATCTGCTGGAGTACCATTTACTTCGATCAAAGCAATTCCCTCGTTCGGCACTTCGTCATACGCCGTAATGACATAATAATAAGTCTGATTATCTACCAGTCCGGTATTATTGAAGAATCGGTTTGTAGTAGTTCCGATGTAGTAGGATGGTATAGCCTCGACTCCAGAGAACGTATCCCGGTAGATCTTATACCCGACAACATCCGGAATGCTCAATTTCAGGTCCGCCCATTGGAGGTTCAGGGCATTTCCGGCTTGTACCACTGTAATAAGTACCCCAGTTACCGGGGTAGGTGCTACCGTATCGGCGGGGGTGCCATATACTTGCGTATCAATTGGACCTTCATTCGCGTCATCATCTACGGCTAAGACCTTGAAATAGTAGGTGGTCCCGTCGGTGAGGGTATTATTCAAGTAGAAGGTGGAGGTGCCACTATAGACTAAGTTTTGAGGTAGTGGGGTAAATCCAGAGACTATGCTCATATAGACTTTGTAATAACTAAGATCAGAAGCAGGACTGGGGCTCCAAGTCACATTGAGGGTATTTCCGGTGGGAATGACTGCCACCGCTAGTCCAGTAACTGCGAGTGGTTTCACCGTATCGCGGGGGATTGCGCTTTCGGGAGTGGAGTTCGCGCCGATATTGGGCACCTCATCCCGCGCGCAGACCATGTACTTATAGGTCTTTAAGTTAATGAGCCCGGTATCTAAGTAGTAATTCACGGTGAGATTGGCGATACGGGTGTAACTAGTAGCAGTGATATTGCGGAAGAGCCAGTAACTCACGAAATCACTGGCAGTACTCGGAATCCAGGTAATATTTAGTTTATTTCCCTCGGGAATAACTGTGATAGTTACACCTATAATTTTGCCAGGTGCTTGAATATCAGTTGGAATATTTGTAGAATTCAGCCCAACTGTAGAATTCAGCCCAACATTCGGAGTAGGTCCTCCGTCATCTACTGCTGAAATCATATAGAAGTATCGCCGACCATCGACTAATCCCGTATCGGTATAGGAATTAGTAATCCAGGTGGTCAACAATACCCATCCTTGTACGGTGGAATTGCGATAAATTCGATAATAGCTTAAATCCGAAGCAGGGCTGGCTGTCCAAGTCAATTGGAGCGTATTGCCCACTCCAGTATTGGTAACAACTAATCCTGTTACCTGTGGTGGTGCCATTAAATCATAAGGAGTCCCATTGGCTTCGCCTGAGAGCTTCCCTTCAACCCCTTCTGAAGAGACACCTGCAATACGGTAATAATAGGTCTTATTATCAGTCAATCCGGTATCATACGTGTAATTTGCGCTCACGAAACCCACATACTCCAACGGGGTCGGTTCGAAGCCTTTTAGCAAGCTTCTATAGATCCGATAGTCATCCGCACCCGATACAATATACCAAGTGATATACAAGGTATTTCCCGTAGTGATGACATTAACCTTGAGATTCGTCGGGCCTTCTAGAATTGCGCCTCCAGGAGCTCCGGAGGTTTGAACTGAATAAACGCCTTCAAGATTGGCAACATCCACAGCGGAAATTCGGTAATAATATTTCTGTAAATAAATTAATCCTGTATCGTTGTATTTGTTTGTGGTTACATTCATAATATTATTGCTCGGTCCGGGGGTGAACCCACGGGAGGTGCTTCTATAAATGCGATATAATTTCAAGTCAGGCTCCGTATTGGGATTCCACGTCAAAGAGAGACTGGTATTGCTCAAACTGGTAATAGTAAGTCCCGTCACTGGGGCTGGTGGTAATACATTAGTTGAGATTCCACCAACTTCTGGAGTAGAATTCAATCCTACGTTGGGCACTTCATCATACGCTGCTATCTTATAGAAATAGGTGACGCCATCTACAACGGTGCTATCTTTATAATTAGCCACTGTTACTGTAATGAGCAATTGGAAAGCACTGGTGGAATTACGTCTATAAATGCGATACCCTATCAAATCTGCTTCTATATTAGCCACCCAAGCCAGTTGTAACGTCTTCCCTGTGGTCGGATTGGTTACCGTTAAACCAATTACTTGGGCCGGCGCCACCGTATCCCGAGGCATTCCTGCAATTGCTGTGGAATTCGCTCCATAATTTGGCACTTCATCATAAGCTGAAATCCTGTACCAATAGGTTTGCCCATCCACTAATCCTGTATCGTTGAAATAATTCACGGATCGTGTCGTAATAAGTGACCATGGAGAAACTGTTGTATTCCGATATATTCGGTATCCCACAATATCGCCTCCTGTGGCAAGATTCCATGAGATATCCAGTTTATTTCCAGCGGGTATCACCGTCACTTTCACACCAGTTACTTGGGAGGGAGGTAACGTGTCCCGCGGTTTCCCGGAAGTGGGGGTGGAGTTTACGGCGTAGTTGGGGACCTCATCATAGGCTTGGATCTTATAGAAGTAGGTCATACCATCGACCAACCCGATGGTATCATTGAAGTAGGTGACCGTACGGGTGGTTACCAGCGTGTAAATCGACGCCGTGACATTGCGCCAGACGCGGTAGCCTGCCACATCGCCGCCGGTAGCGGTATTCCATTGGAGATTCAACGCATTCCCGGCCGCCACGACCGTAATTGTTACGCCGGTCACTTGTCCGGGGGCGGTAGTATCCTGGGGGGTACCCTGCACCTGGATTGAGGGCGTGCCCTCATTCTGGACTTCGTCATAGGCGCTAATGCGGTAGTAATAGGTGGTGCCATCCGCCAATCCGGTATCGTTATACCAGTTCTGGTTACGGCCGACGCTAGCGATGAGGTAGCTCGGGCCGGGGGTGAAGCCGAAGGTGGTGCTGCGATAGATCTTATAACCGGTTAAATCGGGCACGGTCGCACTCAAATTCGTCCATTGGAGGTTCAATTTATTGCCAGTAGCCACCACGATCACGCTAGCTCCGGTCACTTGGGATGGTGGGGTGGTATCACTGGGCGCACCGGAGCTAACCGTAGAGTTTTGCCCTTCATTCAGGGTCGGGCCGCCGTCATCCACGGCTGAAACCTTGTAGTAGTAGGTCCATCCATCTTGCAGCCCGGTATCGGTGTAGGAAGTGATGGTCCGGGTGGTCAGCAAGTGGAATGGCCCGGCAGCGGAGATGTTACTGCGATAGATCTTATAATAGTTGAAGTCCGGGGCGCTACTAGCGGTCCAGC
>CAYGYC010000080.1:0-14373 GCA_964353755.1 uncultured archaeon
TTCCTCTCTATTTCGTAAATTCTAAATATTAATGCAAGCTTATAAAGTAAAATTTCGGAAATTCTTTCCTCCTCTTGCAAATTTCTTATTCGTCTTTTTTGATAATAAGGTGATGTAAGCTTTTCTTTCAATACTTGCATTATTTCGCTAAATAAATTTAAGCCATCAATCCACGCAAATAAATATTTTACTAAAAGTTTTTCCTCTAAGATTGAGTTATAAAATGATTCCTTTAATTTAGAAAGCGAATTTCCTAATTTTTCTAACTCTGCTTTCGGATCAAACTCTTCTGGTTTAGCTGGAAAAGAAATTTCATTTTCAATTCGAGATAAAACTTCCCTAAACTCTTCAATAGTTCTCTCCGGTTTATCTTTTAAAGTATTATATAATTTTTCGATAAAATCATGTGGTAGATTTCTCTTTTTTTGTTTTAATTTTGTATTAAATTCATATGAAGTGCTTATTAATTCTTCAACCAATTTAAAATCATTAATTATAATTGTCAAAAACTCACCAAAATTTTACCCCATTTTGTCGGAATTTCACCTAATTTTAAAAGTATAATAACATATTTAATCTATTCTTAGATTCAATTAAAAATTAAAAATAAAAAATGTATATTTAAAGTATACAAATATAATCTTTTAAGCACTAATAATTGGGGAACTTATTAATGACGGTTCCATTAAATAATTTTGTTCTAATTCAACTCATTGTATGGACTATTGCGCTTATATCCTTAATTATTTTGTTCTTCCTATATATTCAGCAATATAGAAGAACTGAAATCGCGAAAAGGACTTATTTCTTCAGTCTAGCACTCTTCTGCCTCTTCTTTTTTGTATTTCGAACGCTGACTATTTACTACAATTATTTTTTAGAAGGCGGGCTCATTGGCTCTCAAGTCCCCGACCTTGATACTTTAGCTCTCTTCTTTTGGGCGTTCAATTTCTGTTTTGGGTGTATTGGGATTACTTTTCTTCTTTTTGCCGTTGAAAAAGAAATTTTCAGAAAATCCAAATATATTTTTACCATTGCTTTACTTGTATTGATTTCATTATTTTTAATATTTGTTTTTATAAATATTGAAATTGCTAGTTACATCCAGTGGCTAATTCCCATACCGTTTCTAATCGTTCCTTTATTATATTTTTATGTCGGCATTAAATCATCTGGTGAATACCGAATGCATTCTTTCAAAATGTTCGTCGGTATATTATTATTATTTATTTCTCACGGAATTTTTTCGATAGTTAGTCCTAATTGGGAAGTGCTCGATATGTATCAATTGTTGTATATTTCTTCTCCTATTCTGATGATTGGAGCCATGATTATAATTATCTCCTTAGAAAGGAAAAAATAAAGCGGCTATTTTAACAGAATCGTGGCTCCAATGAAAACAGGGCCGCGAATATCTATTTTTTTACTATTCGAGGTCATAAATCGCCGTACCACGGGATCGATTTTAAGATTCACATCAGAAGGGTTTTTAGCAATTTTAATGCGGATTAGATCTCGTTCTTTGTCCTGCGTCTTGATCATTTGTTCAGCTCGATAGCCCACCAATGCCGCAACTGCAGAGAGGTATGTTTTATTGGTTTTGATCCCAGCTATCTGTTCTCCGAATTTCATTCCTAAGATATTTCCATCGGAGACCCAAATTTCATTTAACGCCGCAGGTCCTAGCAATTTCTCATGGGGGTCTGTTTCCCAAATGCAAACTTCCAATGTTTTCCCTTTAATATTCTTCGAAAAAGCCGTGATCTTCACGGGCGAATCCTTATCCTTATTTGCTAATGCTACCTCAATGAATTTCTCCATCACTTCTTTCCCTAAAGCTGATGTAGGCGCATACTCAAACTCAATCTTTTCGGTTATTTCCGCATCACTGAATTGGGTTTGCGTATAGAAATACGGATACACGAGGGCTCGGATGTCATCATACCCTTGTTGGACCATCACAAAACGCTCTATTCCAAATCCTACATTGAAAACGGGATATTCAATTTCAAAGTTGGCTAAAGGAACTGGAGAATAGAGCCCCCCATCACCAATTTCAATCCATCGATCTAAATGGGGGTGTTTAAAAAATACTTCAAATTCTGTTTGGGGAGCGTAATATTTCGCCGTCGCTTTCTTTATTTCAAATTTCACATCCTTAAAACCCAGTTCCCCCAGAATTTGTTCCGTCATGAATTGCCCATCCTCGAGCGAAAACTCCTCCGCCATAATAACCGTTGAGAGGGTATAAGAATTGTATAAATGGGTCGCGTCCAATTTCTGTTCTCGGCGAAATTTCTCTCCGATGGAAAATAATTGAATGGGGAGTGGTTGTTGATACTGCAATTCGGCTAAAATGAGGAACCACAAGGCAGTAAAGTGAGACCGCAACGTTTTCTTTGTTGGAATCGGCGTTAGATTTTTGAATTCTGGAAATACCTTCGCTAAAATCTCCGTGGCTTCTTCCCCTTTCATTTCTAATTCGGACACCATCACCTCAATTAAGTCATCTGATTCGATTTGATTCTTCTTATACCGCCGAAGGACCTCTTTAAATTCTTTGAATTTTTGGAAAGTTGGGATAATTTTCCGAATTTCTTGTATTTTCTCTTGCCCTAACCCAATTTCCGGACGTGGCAACCCCGCTAAATAAAAAATTCTATCTAAAATCAAAGGCGCCTCGGGACCATATTCCTTATAGACCGCTGCTTCATCTACAATTACCGGAACCATAACCTCCTCATACCCGAGTTTGAGAAGCACCTGCCTGATTTTAGTTATGAATTCAAAGATCGGATGCGGCTTTCCCATTTTCTTCGCTTGAAAACTGCGTCCCGTGAGTTTCAGCAAATCCTTTGTCGAAAGCCATGCCTTTTCATAATCCTTTTCCGCTTCCGCTTGAATTTGCTTCCAGTTGAATTTAACCACAATCATCCACCTGTTTATTTCTGTAAATCTTCAAAATTTATTAGGTTGAATATCTCAGGTTTAGTTAAACTAAATTACCGAGTTTAATAAATATTTAATAGATTTCTATATGTTCAGTACAAATAATGAAATAAACTAATTTGTGGTAACTATGAATGTTTTTGAACAACTCGACCCTGATCGAAGGAAATACGCTGAAAATGTGTGGGATATCCTTAAAAATCGACGAGCCATGCGCTGGGTATATTCCCTTGAAGAAAAGCCCGTTCCAAAGGAATACTACGAGCTTATTTTAAACGCCGGTTCGCAAGCTCCAAGCCCTGAGAATTATCAGCCTTGGGAATTCGTTTTAGTCACTGACCGCGAAACGCGAGAAGCCATTGCACGTTTTGGTGAAATCTTCTGTAAATACATGTTCGGTGGCGGACAAATTACCTGGAAAGAAGTCAGCACTTGGCGGTTTGGTTACATGCAAAAACCAGCCCCTATTGGCACCTCAACCGTCCAGATGGGCACCGGGTGGCTTATGGATTATATCAGAAAATCTGCCATCATTGCCCTTGCTACACAGCAAGGTTTGGTGGGTGCCAAACATTTTACACATATTGTCCCTATTACAGCCCAACAATTAGCTAGTAGATTATCGATCGGTTGCACGTTTATGGCTGCACAGAATATCATGTTAATGGCGCATGCATTAGGTTTAGCGACCTGTTTCTTTAATTTCCCCATCTCCAGTCCCGCTTCCGAATATAAAATTGCTGAGATGCTCAATATCCCCTACCCCGAATATGTCTTAATTGGTTTCGTTTCCGTTGCTTGGCCCCTCTTTCCGCGAACCCTTGGGCCAAATCGAGAAGATGTGCAACTCAAAGGATGGCATAACAAATTAGGAAATCCATGGGAGAATTTTAAGGAGGAATAAGATGGGAATAGACTTATTTCATTTGAAAGTTATAAAGAAAATCTTGAACTCTTCTGTAAAATGGGATATTTTATTTAAACGATCTACGGTGGGAATGTGGCAAGCATTGTGTTCCACTCAATACATGATGTATCATATCTTTAATGATGTGGGCCAACTCCTGGTCAGCCAATTAAAACCCGAAAGTGAATCCGTGGACCAAGGAATCAATCTGCTCGAATGGACCGCCAACTATGCCCTAGATATCGAATGTTCCATTGATGATGATGTATTGGTCCTCGGTCGGTGCCCTTACGATAAAATGCGGCAAGATTTTCTCAAGAGCGAAGCATTTAAGGAAGTGCCCTATGTGTATAACTGCGCCTATATGTTTTGCAGACCGGTTCTTCTTGCGGTTTTGAAAAACCTTTCCAAATCCTTGACCATTCAAGTGCTCGAGAACCGCCCTACCGAACTGATGCGCGGAAAAACCTGTGACACCTGCAACTTTAAAGTCGTACCCTGCGAAGCGGAAACCTTTGCGCAAGCCATTACCTGTGGAAATGAATTTCGTGTAGGCATCTGTAAAAAGGAAGTTCAGTGCACCTATGGATTGGGTCTTTTGCGAAATTCACGGGACCCCAATTGTAAGCCGGAACTGAAACAGGATTGCCCCTGCTTCGTGAAAATCAAGCCGGATGAGACTCCAATAATATTTCGCGAAAGAGAATTCTACAGCCGCACCCCCTATGATATCTTATCTATCGAAAATGCCCGGGAAGATCCGAAAAAACCCTGCAGTGATATTTTGACTTGGCTCATGTAATTTTCCCTCTTTTTTTATTGTATCGAACCTCTAATTCAGCAGTTCCGTACTTTAACTAGACTTAGAATTAAACCGTTCCATAATTTTTTTCACGATTTTAGAAGAGCTATCAAAGGACGCCTCTCCGTATTTCTCCAGCCGGACGATTTTAACCTTGATTCCTCGTTTTATTAGTTCATCCTGTAAGGCTGAAATCTCAATTGGTTGGTCATATCCTAAGGCAATAATATCTGGCTTCAGATCCCCGATAATTTTTAGTCGGTCTTTCCAATTATCTCCTTCATGTCCTAATACCGCATCATTCACGACTCGTAAGGATTTAATAAGTTTCATCCGCTGATCTTCTGGAAAAATTGGTGCATGTCCTTTGACCCTAAAGGCACTTGAATCTCGCGACACCACCACGATCAGCTCTGCCTTCTCTCCTCCCAACTCTTTTGCTTTTTCTAACATTTTCACGTGCCCGTAGTGAAGCAGATCGAATGTGCCAAAAGCCAAGACTCGTCCCATTACTGCACCTTATTAATTCATATCTTCTATGATGAATTACTTAAAACAATTTGAAAAGAATTGCGGAATGAAAAATAGCGGGCTCGGCAGGAATTGAACCCGCGACCATCGGGTTAAGAGCTTCATCCAATCAGAACCCATTCGGATTGTCCGACGCTCTGCCTAGCTGAGCTACGAGCCCTTCTAATTCTTCCATTATAACTTATGGTAGTTTTACGCTTATATTCTCTATCTAAAGATTATTAGTTAATTTCTATATAACAATTCTTCGAATGATATTAATTTTATGCTTCAACGCGCATTCACTTACGGGCGACCTTTTTTTTGCATGGGGCAAGAAATTAACGAAATAGAGCAAAATCGCAGCAAACACTTGCCGATTGGAATAAAATCAGATAATGAGATGGTGTGACTTTTATTTGTTTGCGAACCATTTCTTACAAATTTCGATGGCTTCAAAGGGATTCGTCGCAGTAGCATCCGCACCAATTTCTTTGGCGAATTCTGGTGTCACAGGACGTCCGCCGACAAGAATTTTGACCTTATCTCGCAGACCCGCTTTTTTCAATGCATTAATAATATCCCTCATAAATTCTCGGGTAGTACTCAAGAGGGCAGACATGGCCACCACGTTGGGTTTGTATTTTTTAACCGCTTCCACGAATTTTCCTTCACTTGCTTCGACCCCGAGATCATGGACCATGAAACCGGCCCCAATCATAAAGGAGGAAACAATGGTTTTACCAATATCATGAATATCCTGCTTCACGGTGCCAAAGACAATGGACCCTAACATTTTTGTCCCCGTTTCCTTAATATAGGGCTTCAAAAGTTCAATAGCACTCTTTGCGGTGTCTCCACACAACATCAATTCGGAAAGGAAGTATTCATGCTTATCATATAATTCGCCCACTCGATTTAAGGCACCACTTATCGCCTCTAAGATTTCTTTAGGCGCATATTCTTCTTTTATCGCTTGCTTAATCATACTTTCCGTAGTATCTGTATCAAATTCGACGATCGCCCGCTCTAAATCCTTTAACAAATCTCCACTCATGTTAATTCACTTTATTATCGTTTTTATCTATTGCATTTACATATAATTTTAGGCGCATATCCTTTTTTATTGCCTATTTAATCGCGCTTTCTTCCTAATTCACTTAATTAACTTTTTATCAACTATATCCTACCTTCTACAATAAACTTCAATAAACTTTTAAAAATAACTCATTATTAATAATTCTAAATGTCATAAGTCCTTCCAGCATATTATTATCTGGTTAGCCAAGCAATCTCCATGCCTCAGTAGCTCAGCCGGCAGAGCGGCAGATTCGTAATCTGTTGGTCGTGGGTTCAAGTCCCATCTGAGGCTCCAAATTGAAGAAGAAAAAAAGAAAGGAAAAGAAATAAAGAGAGCACGGGTTTCCAAGCTAGGTCAAAGGAGCAGGACTGAGGCTCCTGTGGTGTAGGCCTTCGCAGGTTCAAATGGAGCAAATCGAATAGGATTAAAACTCCTGAAAATCCTGCCCCGTGCACTCCATATTTTCTTAATCCTGCCCGAATATTCGTTTGAAGGGTCAAATTCTGCGTAGGTATGCTAAATCTTTAAAGGTAAAATGGTATAGAATTTAGAAAAATTTATAATGGTGTTTTTATTCTGCATTGCAAAGATTTCAAAGAGTAGAAAAGCTGATTTTTTTGGAATGGTGTGGGTAAAATGACGAAATCAAAAGCGAATCCATTGATCGATAAAACGAAAATTCTAATGAAGAATCGAGGGTATATCGAGGATGAGCGAAGAAAGAGTGAAGAAGATAAGGGGGATTTCTTGTATTTTAAAGCGGAGGATGGAACACCGGTCCTAGTGCATTGTACTTTTAAGAATGAAACGACGGGCGTTGCGTACATTCGCGATCTAGTGAAAAAATTCGAGAAAAAAAAGATCAAGAGGCGGATTTTCATCGGGAGTGGCAAAGTAACGAGAAGCGCCTTAAATGAATTAGCCAGCAAGGACGTGGAATTTATTCCCGCCGATCTCGTGTTAATGGATATTCTTGAGCATAAATTCGTCCCCAAACATGAGATCCTCTCGAAGGCGGAAAAAGAGAAATTGCTGGGGCAACTCAAGGTGCACGATAGTGCCTTGCCTTATATTCTAACGAGTGATCCGGTGGTACGCGTAATTGGTGCAAAACCCGGGGATGTTTTAAAAATAACCCGAAAAAGTGATACCGCGGGCGAAACGGTCATTTACCGTGTAGTCGTAAGAGATCTCAGTTAAAATTTTTTGTATGATTAGTTTCAACTCCCCGAATTCAAAAGTTCAGCGCGTAATGCAGAATCTTTTCCTGTAATTTTTCCTCTCTTCTCATTTTGTCGATTCTCCGGAGAAGAAGTAATCTTTTTATAAAAAAAGCAATTACTTAAACATGCCGAATCGTAATGAATAAAATTTATAGAAATTTTAAAGAATTTTTTAATATGGACTAAAAAAAAGTTACAGGTGTTTTATTTGTACGCAATTGGTGAGGCTTTACTCGGAAAAGAACCTGAATTAGCACATGTAGATCTCATTATTGGTGATAAAGAAGGAAGCGTTGGGCAAGCCTTTGCAAATGCACTATCGCAGCTCAGCAAAGGGCACACTCCCCTACTCGCAGTTATCAGACCCAATCTCCCCTGTAAACCCTTCACGGTTATCGTTCCGAAAGTGACCATAGAAAATTTCGCCCAGATTGGTAAAATTTTCGGATCCGCTCAGTATGCAGTAGCGAAGGCTGTGGCAGATGCCGTTGAGGAAGGGACTATCCCCAAAGATAAAATTGATGACTGGGTTATCATTGCTAGTGTGTTCGTCCATCCGGAAGCCCAAAATGATCGGAAAATTTACAGTTACAATTATTCTGCCACGAAGTTAGCACTTAAGCGGGCTCTTACATCATATCCGCCCTGGGATAAAATCCTCTATGATAAAGATCGTGCCAAACATCCGGTGCTGGGCTTTAGGGTGCCTCGCTTATGGCGACCTCCGTATCTCCAAATCGCCTTAGATGTTCCGACGAAAGAGAATATGATGAAAGTAATTAAACAATTACCTCCGAGCGATCGGATTATTTTAGAGATAGGGACCCCCTTAATTAAGCATTTCGGGACGCAACTCATTGGAGAACTTCGCGATAATGTGAAAGATGCCTTTATTATTGCCGATATGAAAACGCTCGATATCGGAAAGGTGGAAGTGGATTTGGCTTTTGAGGAAACCTCTGATGCCGTAGTAGCTTCTGGGTTGGCTTCTATGGAAACGCTAGAGAATTTCGTTTATGAGGCTAATCGGATGGGTATTTATTCCTTTATCGATATGATGGATGTGGAAACACCTCTGGAGAAATTAAAGAAACTAAAAAAGCTACCCGACGTCGTTATCATGCATCGTGCGATAGACACTGAAAATACACAAGAGCCCCGCTGGGATCTCGTGAAAGAGGTTAAAGAATTGGGTGTGAAAATGGTTGCTGTTGCAGGCGGTATACAACCCCAATCGACGATTGCTGCGCTCAAGAGTGGTGCCGATATCATCATTGTTGGGCGATACATCACCCAATCGAAAGACATTGAACGGTCGACCCGCGAGTTCTTAAAAATCTTCGAAGAAAAGGAATACTGGAGCGATATTGACCTATTCAGAGTTCATGAAGAATAAATTTTCTTCATTTTTTTCTTATTCATTTCCCTATTTTTCCGTTGGTGCATTAATTTGAAATGTATTCTCCTTATTTGTGATGGGATGGGCGATCGTCCCAGTAAAGCGTACCCTAAAACGCCTCTGGAAGCCGCTAATACTCCTGCCCTCGATCAAGTAACAAAAGTAGGCATCTCAGGCATTATGGATACGATTGCTCCGGGCATTCGCCCGGGAAGTGATACTGCCCATTTTGCTATTTTTGGCTACGACCCCTATGTTTATTATAAAGGACGTGGCGCGCTGGAAGCTCTTGGGGCCGGAGTTTCAGTTGAACCCGGAGAATTCGCTATTCGTATCAACTTTGCGACACTGGACTTGAATGATCTCGTTATAGATCGGCGCGCAGGACGAATTCTACCGGAAGGAGATCAATTTGCCCAATTATTACAAAATATTTCCCTTAAATGCGCTCCTGATGTGAAACTCACCTGTATCCATACCGTAGAGCACCGAGGCGTATTGAAACTCTCTGGACCACACCTGTCCTATAAAATTTCTGATATGGATCCTCAGACCGTGAATATGAAAGTTGCTGCCTGTCGTCCCTTGGATGGAAGTCCTGAGGCAAAAAGAACCGCAGAAATTCTCAATGAGTTTTATCAGAAGGCCGTTAAAATTCTCAAGGAAAGCCCTTTAAATGAAAAGAGGCGAAAGAAGAATCTGCCTCCCGCAAATACCGTATTACTTCGGGGAGCTGGAATAGTCCCAGAGTTAGAAACCCTAAATAAACAATATGGCATTCGTACGGTCTGCATTTGTGGCGCCCCGTTCTACCGTGGGATTGCAAAAGCTGTGGGGATGTCTGTTATTAATGTGCCTGGAGCCACGGGAACCGTTAACACAAATACGTTGGCCAAAGGCAAAGCCGCCTTAGAAAGTCTCAAAACCAATGATTTCATCTTCATTCATGTCAAAGGCACTGATAACGCGTCTCATGATGGAAATTACGCTCAGAAAGTAATGATGATCGAGAAAATCGATGCTATGGTTCAACTTTTATTAGATAGTATTGATTTCAATGAAAACCTGCTTGTTATAACTGCGGATCATGCTAACCCTATCAGTGTGCGGGACCATACCGCGGATCCCGTCCCCATTACAATTGCAGGAGAAGGGGTATTGTCCGATGGTGTGTCCAAGTTTGCAGAGAAAACCTGTGCCCACGGCGGATTGGGTCGAATTCGTGGATTAGATGTGATGCCCATCCTCATGGATTTAATGGATAAAACTAAGAAATTTGGCGCTTAAGGGGGAAGTTTCGCGATCTTTTTCTCCTTCTCCGATTCAATTAATTGAATCTCTTCTTCCTGCCCCGCTCCTGCTTTTCGAGATAAGAAAATCTTGTCTAACTTTTCAAGGAGCTTCCCAAATTTCGGCGCGAGGAATTTAATCTTTTTCTGCATTATTAGGATAAT
Organism: uncultured archaeon; assembly: GCA_964353755.1. Classification (GTDB taxonomy): domain Archaea; phylum Asgardarchaeota; class Lokiarchaeia; order Helarchaeales; family HEL-GB-A; genus CAYGYC01. The sequence continues at coordinate 10,326 of CAYGYC010000080.1, forward strand.
AGAACAGATCAAGCGATAAACATGCCCGCCCGATACGAAAGCCACCATTTTGATTAGCTGTCGTTGGGAATATTTTTCGGGATAGGCAATATCATCCAAGCTTTTAAGTAAAATCTTTCCTAAGCCTGTAGCTATCGCTTCAATTGACACATTTGAAAGGCCATCTATTATACGTATGCCTATCTTTTTTGAATATCGCTTAGGATCAAGAAAGCTCTGCCAGAGGATAAAATTCGTTTGCTCAATCAGGTCCTCGACTTTAGTCAACACCTTCGTTATCGGATCCCAAAAATCCAAATCGATCTGTTCGGCTATATATGCCTCTTTTAGCTTTTTCCGAATTCCCCGTAAAAATTTGTCCTGCTTTTTGGGAGCAATATTCCAGATGACTCGTTGAAGGCAATCCAAATAGTAAAAGGGGTCTGTTTTTTTCCGAAAAATGTTTTTAACCTTTTGAAAAAAAGTTAATTTTTTATATTCTTTCTGAATATATTCATCTAACTCAACTATTGCTTCTGCATAGCCATACCAGTCAATTTCCAACTTTTTTTCAATGTCCTCGTGGCTGAGGACTGGTACCTCGATTTCTAAGAAATCGGTGCCGAGCGAATGATCTACCATGGAATCGCGAATGATTTTCATGATATGCGGTATGCGAAACCGATTTTGGAACCGTTTATGAAGTATGGCAAACGTGGGATTTGGATATTCTAAAACGAGGGAGTGATCGCCCCGCTCAAATACCACATGCACTTTTTTATAAAACTCTTCCACTGAATCTGTATTAGGGAAATATTCTGGCCACTTTTCGACATACCCATGCCCAACGGTGGACCAGGCGTAGAAATGTCCGAGGCGTTTCTCGATAATAACTCGTTCTAAATCGCCCAAATGGTCATACGCATCAATCATTGCTTTACTAAATGCGAGTATCCCATATAGCGAGTAACGTTCGACCCGCGATCCATCATTTAATTTTTCCAATCCGGGAACCCGAATATTTACGCACACGATTTCATAGGGCTTTGCTTTTTCGAGCCATCGTCCCGTAGATTCCACCCAATCGAAATCCTCCCCCAAATTATACATGAGTTTGCGTAACTCCTTCAAATCTTTAACATTGCGTGCCTTTTTCAAGATTACTTCTTTCCAAGATTCATATTCTTCTGTCATTTTCTTCTGAAGATTCTTCTCTAGGAGTAATTCCGCCTTTCTAATTTTCACTTCTACCTTGGAAAGAGTCATTCTTGTTCCATGTCCGAGGTCTTTCTTTCCGCATCAATTATTGTCGAGATTATCCTCTCAGAATCAATAATTACCTTATTTGTACTCTATTCTTTAATCTGCATATTATTTACATATTTAAAATAGCGATTGCTGAATGCAGCTTCATCATGAAAAAAAAGCCCGTGCTTCCATTAAAATTTAATGACGAATGCTTGAAAATAGTAATTCAAGATTTTATTTCAAAATTTATTCCTATAGCGTCAAACTTTCATTTAATGACCGCTAACGACATCGAAAAGAGAGATTAAATTACTGGACTAGAAAACCTGATCCGATTGATTTTACGACAAAATTGGCAATGACATCCTTTATCCCGTCTAATTGCGTAATTTGTGTAAGTAACATGGAAAGCATTGCCATATTCTCCGCATACACCGTACAAACGATATTTGGATTACTGGCGAGGACGGTTATTTGGGTGATTTCTTGGAAATCCTCCAATTTATTAACGATGGTCTCTGCTAATTTACTTGAATCCAATGAAATCATGAAAAGCGCCGAAATATCCAAGTTGTACAATTTTTTATCAATAACCGGTTTGAAATTCTTAATAATTTTCGCCTCAATCATTTTATTCAATCTATTCCTTACGGTAGCTGGCGTTACTCTCATATTTTCTGCTATCTCTGTATAACTGGCCCGCCCATTTTTTGATAACTCGCGAATAATTCGCCTATCTAATTCATCGGGATTATACTCCGCTGTTTCCACAAATGCATCCAACTTTTTGTCGGTATACGCAACTGCTTTTGCCATACTTAATCATACCCACAAATAATGATCCTATCCTCCTCCCAAATCCATTAAAATGGAGATCGTAACCCTCTCTGCGCGTGTAAACATTTGATAAGTTTCTAAAAAAAATTAGATATCCTAAAAATTTTTAATTTTTTTAAAACCGGTTCAATGAAAGGGTGAAGCGATAATATGGATGCTGTCGTTTATTAAACATATTACATGATTTCGGATAATCTTTCAAGATTCTGGATCAAATCCTCTCCTTTTTTAGTAAGCACTACCAATTTCCTTCGCCGATCCTTCATATCTTTTTTAACAATAAAATTCTGGATATCAAGCCCCGTTAAAATATCGTTAATCACGGGATTACTTATTTCACTTTTAAAACGCTCTTTTATTTCACTAACTTCTGCTCCACTTCCTTTCTGCGAGAGAAACGCGAGTACAGCATATAAGTACTTTGGAAAATGTTTGGTCCAAAGGTATGAGGATTGATGTTCGGTTGCGGTCATTTATATCAGAAAATTCTGTTAATTAAAATTTATCTATTTATCTATTTTGAAATTTGGACAATTTCTAATTTAAAGATTTTGGCATTTATAAAATTGCAGATTTTCTAAAATGTGTAATTTAGGAAAGATCTACATGACATATGGTTATATATCAGGATAATAGGGATTATTGTCGGGAAAGTTGTAGAACATTTCCTATGGAAAATAAATCATATTTAAACTGGGGTAAAATGAATGATCCAGGAATACTTAAATCTGCCGATAGCTCTAAAAAATGAATATATCCAATCTTATGTTAAAGAAGCCTTTAAATTTTACACAAATAACCAAGTCAAACAAGAATATGCTTTCTATGCCATCGATATTATTATTAGATATCTTATAAAGCTCGGTCCTTCCTGGCCGAGAGAAAAAAATGTGCTCTACGTTGCCGCACTTTATATCGCAGATCGACATCCAATTTCTCATCCGAATCCCACGTCCAGATTTGACTTTGCGAAGCGGTTCCATATCAAAACGTCGTCAATCAACTGGTATGTCAATCGCATCACTCAAGAATTGAGTTTCTTCAAATTATTTGATACTCATTCTCGTCCCTACTTCATAGATTCCTCCGGAATTATCTATGTGCTCTCCTCTTCTATTTCCAGAACGCAAATTAATAAATTCTTTATTCAGCATGTAGCCCTGAATGATCCGATTGAAAAGAATATTATCGTTGATGATATTGTAGAGCAATTGATCGATAAATTGCGGTTGGTTCCTTCCGTTTTTCGACGCGAACTCCGACGTCTTATATTCTCCTTTATCGATGAAGTCCTCCAGAATTATGATCAACCCGTGTAGCCTTTCTTTCCTTCTTTTTTATTTTTGAGGATTCACAATTCGTTCGCTTTTCTATTCTTAATCCAATATTTTCTTTAGATTCTCTCAATTAACATCAGATGTTTCAAATTATACTTCTTTTTCCGAAATAGCCTCGTACCAGTGCCTTAAGAACTTTCCATAAGTACCAAATCCCACTGTCTTTCAGGGGCGTGGTAATTAAATGCGCGAATCGATAAATCAGCATGTCTCGGCGGTGAATGCCTAAATATGCGCCCAGAATGGACACCCAATTTCTCACCGGCATTTTTGGCGCCTTTTTCCCCATAAGCGTATCAAGATCGGCCCCGAAAATGGTGAGGATCGTATGGCAACCCGGACAGAGCGAGCAGAGCGCATCTGCATTTGTTTCGAGCGCTTCTTTTATAATCGGCAGGGGTTTGGGATTTATTAGTAAATTAAGGGGATTATGAAGTAATTGTAAGGCATAAGATGCATCGCAGAGGGCATTTTTTCTCGTATGTTTCATTTCGGAAATACTTGCACCGGGTAGGATTGATAACAAGTTTCTGATGCCTTGGGTCTCACCTGAATGCGCGAGATGACAGGAATCATGAATTGTAAAAAACTGATTTCTCCCTTTAGGTGCTTGACGAAGTACGGGTGATTGTTTTTTCAGAATTTCA
>CAYGYC010000081.1:0-14362 GCA_964353755.1 uncultured archaeon
CTTTTGGTTTTATTTTTTATAATTTGTTTAATCTTAATCTTATTTTCAATAAAGGCTTCAAGATACCCTTTAATACGTTCTTTTGTTTTTGGTAAAATGGCTAAGTCTTCTTCAGACATTAATTTTCCTCCAAATAAAAATAGATTCAAAAAATTCTGATGATCTTCTACCTGTTCTACGATTCACATGCCTTTTAAGTATTTTTTCAGTTTCAATCTTTAATTTACTTGCAATTTCTTCGTAGAGATTTGCATTATCATTAGCAACGACTATAATTCGACCATTTGATTTGAGTGCCTCAAGGATATGGGTAAAAACTTCAATTATACCCTGTTTGTATGATTCTTTTGCTTTATTACTCGACCCATTTGATGCGGCACCTATTTCCAAATCACTATTATCTTCCAAATTAAACAAATGATATGCATAGGCATGTTGATCATGGTAATTAATTAATCCAACATATGGAGGACTTGTAAATACGCCATCAATTTCTGGAAATTTAACTTTTCGACTATCCGCATGATAAATTTCTATTTTAATATCTTTGCTTAATGTTGAATATTCTTTGATCCGTCTTATTGTATCAATACTATAGCGTTTAATAAATTTGAAAGCTTCAGTCGTGGGATGACATGTTCGGGAATGTTTATAACAGTAATATGGTTCGGTTTGTGTTTTTTTGGGAAAATCTAAATCAAAGTGCGTTGTTAATCTTGCTGAACGGGCTGAACGTGATAATATAACCTTTAATAAGTCTTTATATTCGTAATTGCCATTTTCTATTAAATCTCGATAAGTTAATAGTTCAAAAAGTGTTTTTGGAGCATACCACTTTTTCAAATAATCATCATTCACCTTTTTTAAATCAAAATCAACAACTCTCTCTCCAAACAATGTTTTTTGTTGAAAAGCGATTTGAGTTTTTGCCTTTACTCTTTCCAAAATGCCATTTACTTCTTTTTCCATCTTATGAATATCATAATTTTGTGTTTTTGCTCGACATAGGATTACATTAAATGCAGAAATATCATATCCAATAGCGTTTATTCCCAATTCTTTAGCTTGAACTAATGTAGTTCCTGACCCACAAAATGGATCAAGAACTGTTTGATTGGGTTTAAAGAATTTTCTTAAAAAGATTTCAACTAACTGAGGAATAAATTTCCCTAAATAAGGATGCAATCGGTGAATGTGTTTTGTTCTTAAACGCTCAGGTAATTCTTTCTCCGTCCAATTGAGATTTAAAGAATCCAAAGGGGTATCCTGTGTTACTTCGCTCGGAATGGTCGGTTCATTGCCGTTGTATAAGGTTAATCTTTTTTCTTCATTTGTTAACATTGTATAAAACCTAATAATTTTATTCAACAATCGCCTCGAATAATTTGCATTTTCCACAAATAACCTCTCATAATAACTCAAAACAACCATTTAATAAATGTTATTATGATGGTTAATCACGAAAAAATTCATCCGGAAATTAGTTTCGTAGAATTTTTTAAATACTTAAATAATTTCAGAATATCCCACTGGATTTATAGTAAATTGGCTAAATTCCATCGAATTGAAAAGTTATTACTTCACACTAACTTCATTATCAGGATAATAATTAATAAGTGTCTCTTATTAGGAAAAGCGAGGGTTGAATCTAATCACCAATAAAAAACGGACACAAATTGATTGTTTATGCCTAGCTGGAAATGTATCAAAGGGAGAATAGGAGTAACAAGAGTAATACTAAAGCTCGCAGAGTTAGGGTTAGATACAATTCCAACTCCTTATCAGTGGCGGTTCGATTTAGTTACTGAGAATGGATTAAAGCTAGAGGTTAAGTTTGCTAACATTAGGGAAGCAAATTCCGGTACTGGCTATAAATACAATACATATACTTTTGCACTAAGTAAAAAGGAATTAGAACTGCTTGATTTCCTTATTCTAGTCTTTAACACAGAAAAGGGTTGTTTATATTATATTATCCCGCAGAAATTTATTACCAGTACTACCATTTCTTTCAATCCTTTCTCTAAACAAGAAAGTAGATATAGTAAATATGAAGAGCGTTGGGATAGACAGAGAGACAGATCGAATTAAAATCTGAGGAAAATGAGTAGTAAAAAAGTTAAAGGGTGATGAAAGCGTGATAAATAGAACTGAATATAACACGATTAGTCACTTTATAAGAAATACTTTAGACGAGAAATTGAATATAGCAGAAACTAAAAAAGAAAATCCAGAAATAGAACCCCCTAATTGGATTCATGACGGTAAGTATTATGCATTGGTAAAGGGAGTTATTGTAGCTGTTAATGATACACCATCTCAGTTAATGAAAGAAGTTATTGCTAAATTTCCTTATGAATATGTTATTATCAAACGAAAAAATAAAGAAATTCCCAATTTTGAATATATTTTTCTTCTCTCTCTGTTAAGAGTTTTTAAACGCCTTTAAACCTCTTTTTAATTCAAAAATAATTATTCAAATGAAACACCATAGTTTTTGGCAAATCGAATTAATTTTTTCTCGACTCCAACTTTCCTTGCCTTAGTTCTTAACTTTTCAAGGTTTATCTTTTTTAAACTCAAATTTAATGCCGCGCCGACATCCTTTTCATCTTTTTTTCGGGGTGAGATCAGTTTTAAAATAAGTAAATCCTCTAATGGCGGAAGAAATACTTTAACCCCATTAATTTCTATCATTTCTTCTTCCCATGATTCATCAAAGATATGAGGTGAAATTATTTTCACATCTACGTAATGAAATCGTCCAATAGGGTAAAAATCCAAACCAAAACCAAATTTTTTCCAGATTTCTTTGGATTTTATGTATTTTTTTCGAACATAATCTATAATAGCATCTCGTTCAGTAGTTGTTAATGGAGTATAAATATCAAAATCTTCGGTCAATCTATATGCAGGAATCCCGCGCTCGTACATAGCCCTAACTCCAATTAAATATGCATTCTTTTTTAATTCATTTTGAATATATTTGATAATATCTTTAAATTCTTCACTATAATATGGAATGTAAACATTTTTCGTTTTAATTTTAGGTTTAGACTCTAAATCTGATTTACCAACCAGTGCTTTCTCTCCCTTTTCTTGATTTTGGTTTATTTCCTTTTTTTTACTCACTTAACCCAACTCAAACGTTGATTTACATAATTGCTTTGTACGCTCATAGCGGCTGTGTTTAATTGTTTATTAATAGTTTCTAAATGTCTTAAAAGTATCAAACATTGCCATAATGTTTTGAGGGGGGACTTCAGCCGTGATATTGTGGACATTAGACGCGATATACCCGCCGCCAGGTTTAAAACATGCCAAATTATGTTGGACTTCTTCTTGAATTTTCTCCGGTGATTTAAAAGGAAGGGTTTCTCTCGTATCACAGAGCCCACCCCAGAATGAAATGAGCTTGCCAAAACGTTGTTTTAAACTGCAGGGTTCCATGTCATAAGCGCTGATTTGAACGGGATTTATGATATCATAGCCAATTTCAGCGAAATGGGGGATAAAATCGACGACGGATCCGCAGCTATGATAATTAATTTTAGCATTCGTAAGAGTACGGATTTTTTTCGAGAAGCGGTGCTCAATGGGTTTAATCAGCGGAACGTAAAGTTCTTTCGGATGAATAATTGGACCCGTTTCCATGGCTAAATCGCCATTAATAGAAATAATGTCAATGTAATATTCCGTTCCGAATTTGATTTCGTTCAGGTAAGTAGTGGCAAAATCGCTCCAAAATTTCTCTAATTCTTCCATCGCAGCGACAATGAGATCCGGGTTTTTTCTGAGAAGCCGAAGGGCTGTAGCAAATCCGAAAAGAAAGGTAGTATATTCGTAGATACAACCCAAAGTCGGTGTTGCGAGGGCATAGGGCGTTTCTCTTAATTTTTTCGCCAATTCGCGTAATCCTTTAAAGGGGGTTTTCTTGGTTCCATCTGGCCAATCATAATTTTTAATCTCCGAAACGGTCTTCATATCCTGGAGCGGATGGATCACCGGATCGTAAAAAAGTATTTCTTCCGGCGTTTTTTCTGCGCTGGTACCCCAAAATACGCCAAGTTGGTCCCAGATTCCTTGGAATTTCCCCTCGATTTCAGGACTAAACATTTCCGGTTTAAGGGAGGCTGGAGGGCGAAGCCAGCGGATATCAACTTCGAGATATTGGAGCAGTTCTTCACAGGGCAAAGCCAGTTGTTGGGCAAAATCGCAGTATTTAATGTTTCTATCTTCAATGTCAAGGTATTCGAGAAGCCGTTTATACGGTCTAATATGAATCCCCGATACATTTCCCCCTAAATCAAGAGGGATCTTATCAGGTTCCTCATGATTTAGTGTCGTTAGCACGCGTTGGCGCGAATTCATTTTTATTCAATCTCTGTTATAACTTTATCATAATTTTCCAGCTAAGTGGGGTATCTGAAGTGGAACTACCACTAAAAATTATTTTATTTTCTTCTAAAGTGATTTCTTCCTCTTTTCCATTCACTTCCAGATAGGAAATGGTTTTTGCTTCCTCCGCACTCACCTGGAAGGTAATTTTCCATGTCCCGCCAGTTAAAGGTGCGTACCACCCCGAATACCCTGCTTTCGATTTTTCAAGACCGATCAGCGGTGAAGCGAAGGTGTACTCGTCTTTTGGTAAACTTGGGGCAAGTTCGATACCTTCAGGCGTGCAGCGGATGCCTAAGAGTTTGGTGACGCTGTATATGGGCCAGGCATGGGGATGCATATTCATAACTGGAAAATCGGTCCAAAAAACCTTAAATCGTCCTGATAAAGAGGATTTTGGTTTAAATTCAGGCGGCGTAAAAGCCGTTTGACCCGGATATTTTGAGAAATGGGAATTATAAGTATCAGGACCACTCCAGATACCATACCATACCTCCGGATATTCTTCAGCATGTACGGCGAGCGAATTTTTTTTCCATTCATCCCACGCCATTTCACCATCTAACAGTGATAGTGCCCAAATCAATGTGCCATTAATAGATGGCCAAATACCGGCTGCAGTGCCCATTCCAGGAGATTCAAAATCTTTTTCGACGGGTTTATTAAGAAGTGTCGCCCCTATCTTTGACTTTCGGCGCACCTCCGCATCAAGCATTTTCAGGAGAATTTCATTCTGTTCTTTATTGGTTACATTACCTATTATTGTCCAGGGTTGTGGTTCAAGCCATAAAATATCATCCCCCACCCATCCAAGTTCTTCAGAAAGCCAGGCTCTTCGAAACCATCTTCCATTCCATTGAGCAGAAACAGCTTTACGTTGTAACGCAGCCCGTACCTTCGCATCCTGCGCCAGAGTTATTTCATTTATGTACATTAGCATTTGTGAATAAATATCCAAGACAAATGTAGCCATAGCAGCATTTAGAACACTCTCTCCTTGCCGAGTCACCGTTTTAATGTGTTTTTTAGGCACATACCCCTGGACAACATTATCATTCCAATCGCCGTTTGATAGGCGTTGTAACCCATGTAATCCTGTTCCAGTGATAGTTACTAAATGATTATAACACCGGGCAAGTAAATCCTTTACAGATCCTTTACCAGCTTTAGATCCATAGAGCGGATAAGTGGGAATTTCTTCATTAAGGAAGGCCGAATCGCGGGTCGCTAGGACATATTCGCTAGTAATCCACAGTAGCCAGAGCTCTAAATCACTAGGCGCAAACGGGGATGGTTGAACCATTCCGCTGCCGCAAATACCATAGGGAATTGCGCCGTTCGGCTTCATTTCTTTGAGCGTATAGCGAATAATCTCTCTTACAATTATAGGATTTGAGTAGATGAACGGTAAGGCATGTTGAATGGGATCGCGAGCCGCACCTTGGAACCCAACAATGTATTGATAGACATGTCCTTGACTTAGAATGTGTTCCTTGAAAAAGCTATCATATGTTAAATTGCTCCTTAGGTAGTAATGATGCCAAAGAAGCTCACGATCAACCCAAGGTATATTGTTTATACATAGTGCGATGCGGTGGGCTTTCCACTTTTCGCAAGATTCACTCAATAATGATAAAAGATTGGTTTTGTATTTAGATATGAGCGCTTCTAAGTCAAAACCCCTAGGAAGATAGCCATAAGCGAAGTAAAGGGTTTTATTCTCACCGGCATTTAAATTCAATTTGCGTTCCAGAACCATCCCGCCTATTTGTCCGGGTGTTTTAAGTTCGACAGGCAGCGGGTTCTGCAAGCCATCAGGTAATTCTATACCGCCCTTTCCAAAAAATGCCAGCGGGTCAACGGATTGTCCATCTGCAGGTGCATCCAAAGAGATTAAAAACACTGGTGGAGGAGTGATATCTTCAAATACAGCCTCTTTAACAGGAGATTTAACTCTTCCTCCACTTAATTTTCTGAAAAATGTGGCCATAAAGAATTTAAATACAGCCCATTTTAATTTATCACTAAATTTTTCACCCAAAAATCGCGTTGCTGCTAATATACCTGCCTGTCCATTAATTGGGGTATAGTGATGTTCAAAGCGTTGCGAAAATTGGCGTCGAATAGCAGAAGTAGATACTTTTTTCGAAACCAACCCCTGAATTAAGGCTTTATAAGAAAATTGGTACATCTGACAACCCCAATATTCTAGCCACCGAATGCTAATCGGTTCGTTGCGATTATTGGTTATTGTGACTTGCGAAATTAATAAGGGATCATCCCCAAAGGGGGCAAAAATAATGTGATCAACTATAAGACCAGTGCCAACTACCACTTTTCTATAATATCCCATTCCAAAAATCCTTTCAAAGGAATCTCCATGCCCCGGGTAAAAGGTGCTCAACACCGACGTGCCGTCGGTCAAATATCCACCCCCCCCAGCATAAATTCCCTGCGTCGGATCCTGATCATTCAAGAATTTAGGACTTCCTTCATCTTGCCGTACCTGAACGTAGCCATAATTGGAGGCTACCCCCACTAACCTATCATTACCTACCTGATGAAGGTGTTCCGTTTTGGGACGCCATTCCTCATTTGTGGGAGAAATAGCTTTCGGATCCGTGAGTTGATTGCATGTATATCGATATGCCGGCAAACCAAAATCATCCGCAATCCATTCACCAAAATAACCCGAACCAAATGCTTTTTTGGGCATGCTTTTTTTCTTCCTATGATTGAAAATTTTATAAATATAACCGTACTTTACCACAAAAAGTTAATTTCCTATGACATTTTAAGTTTGAGGAAACAGTGAATAAGTAAGGATTTGCACTATGAATTCGCGGGATTTAACTCTTTCAGCAATTGAAGGGATTCCCGAAAAGATTCCTTTCAATCCTTTCATTATGCATTTAGCAGCACGCCTTATGGAGGTGGATTATTCGCAGGTCTATTGCCAAAATGCCGAAATGCTAGCCAATGCACAAATCAAGTGTGCAAATTTCTTTGGGACTCACCATGTAAATGTTTCAACAGATGCCTATCGTGAAGCGAGCGCTTGGGGGGTCAAAATAAACTTTGAGAAGCACACTCCAGTAGCAATAAAAGGAACTACATTGGATTGGAAAGAATTTAATTCGGTGGAAGACCCGGATCTCTCTACTGCGCCTCGTATTGAAAATAGAGTCGAAGCAATTCGAGTACTGAAAGATAAGGCGCCTGACCAATGCATAATAGGATGGATTGAAGCACCATTCGCCGAACTCTGCTGTATCTTTGACATGATAGAAATCCTTAAAATTTGCCTGCGGAAAGATTGGGTAGAAATCTATCAAAGGTTATTAGAACGGATTCTGCCTATCCAATTAGAATTCGCCAAATTACAAATTGAGGCTGGAGCAGATATTATTGGAGCTGGGGATTCGGCTATTTCGCAGATTGGTCCTAAAAGATATCAATTGGGGACCTTAGAAGTAACCAAGAAATTGTTTAAAAGTATTCGGAAATATGTTCCAGTCCTCTATCACACATGCGGGGATAATTCGAAGATTGACCGAGAAGGCAATGATATGCTACAACTGATTGCCAGTTCCGGGGCATCGATCGTCGATATTGATTATCAAGTCAATTTAACCAGTGCTAAAGCAAAAATTGGTAATAACGTCTGCATTCGCGGGAATACAGATACACGCATTCTCGGAAGTCCACTATTCAGTATCGAAAAAATTATTGACACGGTTACTGAAAATTTAGAGCACGGTAAGCCGAATGGAAAATACATGTATGCCGCTGGATGCGAATGGCCATGGGAACCTAAAGAAACAGCGATGAGAAACATGATCATTGCAAAAGTCCTCACTGAAAAACTTGGTAGATACACAACTGGACTTCTTTGATGACTTTTTCGATCTCTCCTGTGATTGAATTTTTAGATACCAAACTAAAAATTTTTAAGGCTGTTTAAACATACACATACATATGGCTACAAAAACAATTACAATTCGAGAAGAGGCTTATAAAGCATTAAAAAGTTTAAAATTAAAAAACGAATCGTTCTCTGATACAATCCTCAGAGTTTCGAAATTATTTAGCAATCTCAAAGAATCTTGGGGGACTGGAACTAAGAACGATGAAGAATATAAAGAAGAATTGGTAGAAATTGAAAAATTGCGGAGCAATTTTTTCACAGGAAGAGATTAAATGAAATTCTTAGACACTTCTTTTCTAATTGATATTATTAGAAAATATCCTAAAGCGGAGAATATTTTAAATCAATTAGATGATGAAGGGCCGCAGGCAACTAGTACCATTGTCGTACATGAATTTTTAGTTGGAGCTTACGGAGCAAAGGATTCAGTGAAGGAATTAGCAATACGACGGCAATTATTACAAAAGCTTATCATACTACCATTTGATTTAGATTCTGCTGAGGAATCAGCAAAAATAGAAGATCGACTTCGTAAGACCGGAAAATATATCGGAGGCGCTGATGTCCTAATCGCCGGAACTATGGTTGCAAATAAATTAACAACAATTGTAACCAGAAATCCTGAACATTTTGAACGAATCCCCGAAGTAACGACACTTAAATATTCAAAATAAGTTGATTTAAAAAAAGGGTCCTTTGAATAATTAGGGAGGACTTTTTTATAGAAGTGTAGATTTAAGTTCACAATGGAATGAGTCCAGGACATTTTGTATAGGCGTGTGGTTTATGGAAAACCAATTTTTTTTAAATTTCCTAACTACATTAGGGGTACCGCTTAGCCCGGAGGACGATTCTGCGATCATCCAAAATGACTACGGCGAATTTTCCATTAACTTAATGACTGGCTCGGTCCAATTCAAGCCGATCAAATGCCTTAGTTGTAAAAAACCGTGTGGATTTACTAAGCCTCTTTGCCTTATTCAAAGGGGAGCGGGCTGGTCCAATACTGATCTCAGTTCCGAGCAACTCTATATCATTGCAAAAATATTTATGATTAGAAACGGGCAATTTACATCAACAATCGCCATTCAACTAAGTTTTATTTGTAAAAATCTTGTACCTTTACCTCCTCGCCCCATATGGTTGTTTCCAACGCTTGTAACGTTGCGTCGACTAGCTCAGATATCCCGTCTAGCCCAGTGGTCAAATTCTCTATCAAATCCCTCATTAGCGGCGGATTGGCAATATGCCGTGAGGAAGATTGATCGTCTCGGTGTAAAATTTCATATCCCCATAAGCATTATTGATCGGGCTGTCCAAGTCTATTGTTATGCAATTACTTTAGGCTTAATCCGGGAGCAGAGCCTAGAAGCAATGATTGCGGCTATTCTTTATCTCGCATGTCGCAGAATGCAGTTTCCCCTTACCTTGGATCGGTTATCTGCAGATACTAAAGTGGCTCCAAAAACGATTGGGCGGTACTATCGCTTTCTTGAACGAGAATTATTTTAAAATCTAGCCATTTTTATTTTTTTTAATATAAAAGAAAAAATAAGCGGTAATTAAGGTCTTTTATCAATTCGTTGGATGAATTCAAAGCCCAGAATGATGGCAGTGCGCAAACTTTCCTTCGTAATGAGGTCCATATTATCGTTTGTGGTGTGAATCTTCTTAGTAACGATTCTGTCGCCTGTCTGGATCCAGGTAGTTTTGAACCCGCGTTTTAGGATGGGCAAGTGGTCCGCTGACGCGCCCACGGGAAGGTATTGGGTTCCGACGGCTAAATTTTTCTCTTTAGCTATTTCTAAGAGGAGATCATTGATTTCATCCGATGTTTTTTTGGGTGGAATGCCATATCGAGTGTGTAAAATTATCTTCCCTTTACCACCAATGACATCATAATTGAGAAAATAGGTGAAATCTTTATTAAACTCCGCTTCATGGCTTTTGATGAAATTAATTGCGCCTAAGAGTCCAATTTCTTCCGCACTCGTGGAGAGAAAATAGACGTCCGTATTTTCAGGAGGAAAATCGAGCAGGTCCCGGATAATGGCAATTTGGACGCCCACCGCCGCCGCATTATCCGTAGCGCCCACGGATTTATTTCCCGTAAAATTAAACAGCAGAGTAATATTAAAGGCGGCAATTGTAATGGCACACCAGAAAAGGATCGTGCTATTAAGATAATTTACCGAAGTTATAAGTTGAATTAAACCAAAGATGAGAATGATGGCCACGCTGATTAAACTTCCCAGGGCTCCGACTACAAATAAGACTATGCGGAGTATCACCGGAAAGGATTGACTTTTGGTATCATAGTGGGACATGACAACGACGGTTCGTTTCGGTTGCGCGTTTTTGGCTTTCATGTGCCCTAGCAGATTTTCGGATTCGTATCTTGTGCCGAGCTTAGACCCCATATCCGAACCGGTCCAGAGGATGCTGGCTACAAAGAGAATTGCCAGTAGTAGAATATCGATCACGACTGCAATGAGAAATGAGTTAATCCAATAGAAATAGGCTGCCGCTATTAAGAGTCCCGCCATCAGAGAAAGACCGATGCGCAGAATAACCTTTGTCAGAAAGTTAGAGCAAGTAAAGGGGTCGCGTTTGCATTCAATCCCCAACCCCGTGAATTGCCCGTAAATATATCGCCTGGCTTTGGATTCACCATCCGATCCAATAAAGCGCTGCCATTGGCAGAGGCTTTTTGTTTGTTCGTATGCCAGATTTTCCCGATAATCTTCCATAGAGTAATGCTCCTAAAATTACGTAATTAAGTAAGTGAATGAAAGATAGATTCATCCTAAATTTAAATTTTTTTAAAAAAAGCTCTAGTACGCTTACTGACTTTTTAAAAAAAATGAAAAATAAAGGCGCAATCCGTTTTTAAGCTTCTATTTGAGAGAATTTAAAGAGTTTAGACCAGGTACGGTATCCTAACCGCCATAATTTAAGGCGGGGTTTGTTGATTTTATAATCAAGATCAATGTCCTCAGTTGGTTGATGCATGATTTTTCGATATATTTCATAATATTGTCCTGCGGGAGGCGAGCCGGAGATTAAGCTGAGGATGGCTTTCTCAGTAAAATAGAGTATTAAATCCGGTTTAATTGGAGCGCCCCCTTCGACCATTTCTAACGCGCCCTCGTCCTTTTTTAAAAGATGGAACGTGAGGAGCATTTGACTATCGGATCCATCGAGATTTGGGGTTTTAATAATATATTCCCAAATAGCTCCGGGTTTTAAAGAGGTCATTAACTCGGGATTCTTTGGAAAATATTCCTTTAGATAGTTATACAATTCCGTTTTCATCATTTTTAATGCCTCTTGAAATTTCACCTACTTAGATTCAGCGGTTTAGAAGTTGCATCATGAATTTTACTCCTCTGGAGTAAAATATTGTATAGGACGCAAATGCTTTTATAGTAAATTCTAACCACTAAAAGCAGTTTTTAAAATATTAACAATCTTACCTCAATATAAAGTTGTATTTCCCATTTTTAATTTATTTTTTAGATTGGAATTATTTTATCAGTGGAAAATATGATCCTATTTAATTTCAACTAATTAGATTTAGATTTTTAGAAGTTGCATCATGAATGAACTTGGGCCACACCAGTTCGCGGGGATAGTACTTTATGCCAGGTGGATAGCTCGAATCTTTAATGCCGCCAAGGGGGAACGAAATATCGACAATCATGGGTTTGGTATTGATAAAGATATTTCCCGCATTGAGGTCTGATTTTAACTTTTGGATATCCGAGGGATTCGAGGCGTACCCTACCGCCCGCATTCCATAATTACTATTGTTTGCCAGTTTAATAGCTTCATTGATGTCCTTGGCTTTCGTGATACTGCGAACTGGCCCAAAAGCCTCTTCCCGCCAGAGAAACGGCGATTTGGGAAGATCATCACAGAGTGATGAATCAATTTCGATCAGAGTCGGATAATAAAAGAGTCCATAATCTTCCCCGGTATCGATCTTTTTGGCGCCGCAAAGAATTTTTGCTCCATGCTTTTTGGCATCTTCGACCATTACTTCCATCATCATCAATATCTTTCGCGATCCGAGGGGCCCGATATCGACAGTAGGATCCATCGGGTCACCGAGTTTGACTTGATCCATTTCCCGCAGCAGCGCTTCCACATATTCATCATAAATATCTTGATGAACAATAATTCGTTTCATGGAGAAACATTGTTGTCCACTATTGGTATAACTGGCAGCGACATTCCATTTGGCAACTCGTTCTATGTTAATTCCTGGCAAAACTACGCCCGCATCATTCCCAGCCATTTCAAAGATGAAATGTTTCATAGGCATAGTAAATAATTTAATCCCCATTGAATTATCAATGGACTTCTTAAGATATTTCGCGTATTTCAACAAGATATCTTTTGCCGTGTGGGATGATGTTATACAAAGGAACGTTTTAACCAACTGATTTTCAATGAATTCATCGACAGCATCATCTCCAGGGGAGATCGCAATTTCATAACCATCAAATAACGGGTTATTCATTTCCCGCATCATTTGAAATACCGTGGAAAATGTTATCGGACAAGCGGTACTGGGTTTGATAATAGCGGGATTGGCGGTCAGATAGGCTGCACCAAAGAAGTAAAGAGGGAGACTAATAGGGGTATTACGCGGGCTTATGCCTACTGTTACGCCATGGGGCTGATATTCAATTTTTGAGAAGCGTTGGCCCTCAATATCTTCTAGGACCTTATCTTCAAAAAATTGAAAGAACCAATCGCAGAATTTGAATCCATTATAGACAATGGAAATTTCCCATTCGGCATATTTGATAGGTAAGCCGCCTTCTGCCACAATAATATTCTTGAGTTCTTTCTTCTGGAAGCGGACCTTTCGCGCTACTTTACCAAGCCATTCAACCCGTTCTAATTTATCAGATTGCTTCAATTTTTCAGTGCAATTGGCAATCTTTTGAATTTTAGCGCGAAGGCTTTCGGGCGTATCCGCTTGCAAGGTAGAAATGACCTCACCTGTGTATTTATTCTTCACTTTAATCTCAAGGGTTTTATCCTTCTTTGTAACTGCTTCTAAATTTTCTATGTCTCCTAACGTCATTTTATCTACTCCTTAGAAATTATCTTTACTCGGGAATCCAAATTTTCTAAATCATCCTCATCTTCATCTAAAATTCCTGCTTCTTCCGCAAATTTCCCATATCCCATCTTAATCAGGGTTTTCGTGCGTTTGTGCAGAATGAAATCGATCCAGTGCTCCCCTTCAGGATCATTATAAAAAGCCCCAAATTTGAGGGAATATTCCTTTTTACTGTTAGTGCGGATAAGTTCCTTCACCGCACCATCTGAAAGAGCCAGTTGAAGATCAGGCGTATCCGCTGATCCAAGGTGGATTTCGATGTTATTTTCTGACCGTTTTACATGGAATGCGCCTAATGGCGGTTCTTCATCTTCAAACGCATCGATGGAATCATAAATTGTAAAATCCAGAATAGAACCGGGCACGAGATCTGCAAATATTTCAGGATATTTACTTAAAAAGGTGATATAATCTTGGATAAGCTGATGCTCTATGTCCTCCGATTGTGGTATAACTACCGGGCCTGTTAGACTTTCATCAAGCGTTTGTTGGAGCAACTCCGTTAAATCGAGAATCTGAAAATCATGACCATTGAGACCTTGAGCTAAGTTAGTCTTACAGAAAGGACATGAGCTAACTAGGTAATCTATTTGATTCTGGCTGGCTTCAATTATTCGATTTTGCCCAACCTTTAAGGCAATTTCTGGGAAGCAACTCTTCACGCCTCCACCTGCACCACAGCAGTGGCTATAGTTCCGGCGGGTTTCCATTTCAATTAACGAGCTATTGGTGATAGAACTTATTAGGAAGCGAGGCGCTTCAAAGACTCCAGTGGCGCGTCCGAGGTGGCAGGGGTCATGGTAACTTATTCGTGTTGGATTCTCGAGTTTAAAATGAATCTTATTCTCTTTGACTAATTCTTCTAAGAATTCGGTAATATGAACAAATTTAATGTTCGT
>CAYGYC010000082.1:0-14339 GCA_964353755.1 uncultured archaeon
TTTTGTTCTAATTGTGGAGCCTCATTAGGACCTGCACAGCTGCCGGAGAAGCCGGGCGCCTCAAAGCCTCGTCCTTCTGCACCTCCAAAGCCTGCGGTTCGCCCTGCACCACCGCCAAAACCCGTGACACTTCCTTCCGCACCACCAAAACCCGCAGCGCGCCCTGCACCACCGCCAAAACCTGGAGCCCGTCCTTCCCCTCCGCCTGCAAGAATTCCCACCGAACTTGAAAAAGAAGAAGAATTATCCCCACTTGAGGCTCGCCCAGAGCAAACTTCTGAATCTCCTCATTCACAAACTCCTTCTCAACAAACAGAAATCTCCTTGGATTCAGCAGAACTGAAAGAACCTACTCCTCCTGAATCTACAGGGCAAGAAGGTTCCCCTGAATCCACAATAGTGCCGGCTTTGGACGTGTATGAAGATAAAGAGTTGGTGATCTGTCCGACCTGTGGCTACGGGTGTAATGTAGCCTGGCCGACCTGTCCCATCTGTGGGGCCCAGATTGCGGGGGCATCTGATCTCAAAAAAATTACCGAGGTCAAATTCGACGAGAATCCTATCGATGAAAATTTGGTTCAATGTTCGTGTGGCTATTTTTGTGATCCTAATTGGGGTACTTGTCCGATTTGCCAATCGAAGTTAGATGGCGCGAAACCTGTCCCTAAAGAAAAGGAGACTAAATCTGAGGAACCAGAATCGGAACCTGAAAAATCAGAATCCGAAAAATCAGAAGATTCGGAATAATGTGCCTGAGACGGAGCTTCCTTGATGCCCTTTGAAAAAGTTCGGAACATTGCCGTGATTGGATTAGGCTATGTTGGATTTGTTTCATCCCTCTGTCTTGCATCGAAAGGATACAACGTGATAGGGATTGATAAACTTGCAAAGGTGGTCGAGGGAGCAAATAAAGGGCAAATTCCCTTTTACGAACCGAAACTCGATGACCTTTTGAAAGGGGCTTTAGAAACAAAACATTTTTCGGCTTCGACTGATTCTAAAGCCGGAGTTCAACAGAGCGATCTCATCTTTATAACGGTAGGGACCCCCTCGGATGTGCAGGGCGCTATTGATCTCACCTACATTAAAGAAGCGGCGCAAGACATAGGAGCACATTTAGATGCTAAGTTTCGTATCATTATTGTCCGCAGTACTGTCATCCCCGGGACAACTGATACGGTAATTCTTCCCATTTTAGAAGAAAAATCCAAATTTAAGGCGGGCACGCATTTTGGACTATGCATGATTCCCGAGTTTCTGAAAGAAGGCAGTGCGGTAGATGATTTCTTCCACCCCGATAGAACCATAATAGGAAGTTATGATTCTAAATCCGGCGATATTCTCGAAACATTTTTCAAACCGCTGGGCGCCCCCATTTTTAGGACAAATTTACGCACAGCTGAAATGATCAAATATGCAAATAACGCTTTTCTTGCGACAAAAGTTTCTTTTATTAATGAGATTGCGAATATCTGCCGTTTAATCGAGGGGGTCGATGTCAATGATGTCGCCCATGGAATCGGGATGGATTACCGGATTAATCCGAACTTCCTCCGGGCAGGCTGTGGTTTTGGGGGTTCCTGCTTTCCAAAAGATGTGAAAGGTTTAATTGCTTTCGCCAAAGATCACCATTATTCTCCTCTCCTCTTGGAAGCCACCCTGCAATTAAATGAATTTCAAGCTCAAGTCATGATTGATATGGCAATTTCCGTGCTCGGCTCACTTGAGAATAAGCGTATTGCCATCCTCGGACTGGCTTTTAAACCTAATACCTCCGATATGCGCGAAGCAGCTTCGCTGCGCATCATTAATCGGCTCTTACGCTATAAAAATATTCAGCTCTGTGTGTATGATCCCGTTGCGATAGAGGAAGCTCGCACAATTTTGGGCTCCAAAGTGACTTATTGTCCCTCTGTTGAGGCTTGTTTAAAAAGTGCCGATGCGTGTTTTATCGTTACCGAATGGGATCAGTTCAAGCACTTACCTCCTTCCCTCTTTAAGAAGTATATGAAGACCCCCATTATTATCGATGGACGAAAAATTTATGACTTTAACACTTTCTCCAAAGAAACCACTCTTCTACAAATTGGATATAGACCACAATAGACCAATAATTTCAAATCAATTCGCATTCCAAATCTTCAAGGTGATATCTATTCCATTCTTTCAAGGTGATATTTATTTTAAATTAGGGATTGGGTTTATTTTTAATACATATGCGGGTGATTTCTCGAGTTTGCTGGGGAAGTCTACAATTAAATTATTGTTTTTATTTTGCCATTCTAATTTTTCACAGTATCCGAGCAAACTAATTTCAGTATTATCCTTTAAAATCAATCCTTTAATTGTAATAGGGGCGTTCGGGGGATTGCCCAATAAAAACGCGTACAACGAATTAGTATTCACTGTATATCGTACTTCGAATTTCTCATCGGTTTTCCCTTTATTTAGCAACCAAGGACAAGATCCATAAATCGCTTCGTTATTCTTTTTAATCCATCCACCAAATTCAAGCATTCTTTTTGATTGTATTTCAGGAATCGATCCATCGGCTTTAGGAGATACCACCAGCAGCAAATTACCGTTCTTACTGATAATATCACAAAACCAATAAACCATTTGTTCAACAGAATGATATTCGGAATCTTTTTCCTGTGCATTATAGGCAACAGATGTTCCAAAACTTAGAATAGCTTCGAACTTTTTCTTCTGAATTGTTTTAAATGATGTAAATTCAGGCGTTAAAAAATCGACATGAATTGAAGAGGGTGTTCCTGTTTTACCTGCTTTCATAATGCGCTTTCCTATCCAATTAACAAGTGCTCTTAATGGCTGTTTTTTTGTATAGTTCATGATTCTACCATATTTTACCCACCTGTCATTTATGCAGCCCTCTCTTACAGTATTATAATAATATGCGATTATTTCTTCTCGGCAGCCTTTTGGAGGATAGGCAATATCATTCCATAATATATCCGGCTTAATTCTATCAATAAGCTCCCGATAGTGATTATCAACATATTCACCATATTCTTTGGTTTTTGGACCACTCGTCATTAGATCAACAAGGTCTTCTATAGGATCTTCCGTGAAAGCCCAATCAAGTGCACCTGAATAATACACCCCCATCCTAATTCCTCTGGCTCTTACAGCATCAGCCAATTCTTTAACCGTATCACGCTCGCTGAACCAGTTTTCTTTTACAGGGCATTTGAACTTACTTGGCCACATTAAAAAGCCATCATGAAATTTAGCCCAATATACTACATATTTCGCGCCGATCTCGTTAAAGAAATCCGCCCATTTATTTGGGTTCCACTGTTCAATACATTTTTTAAATTCAGGAGCAAAATCTTCATATTTAAAAGATTCCCCGTAACGTTGATTATGATATTGAGATGCGGGTGAATTAGGAATTTTTATAGAATTTGAGTACCATTCCCCATAGGGAGTTCTTATAAAATATTCTTCCCAGCCTTCTTCTGAAATTAATACATTTGAACTTTTACCGGTTGGTGCAAATGCAGGAATAGAATATAATCCCCATCCGACAATAACTCCCAATTTAGCATCATTGAACCAACTGGGCACTAGATGTGTTTTAAGTGATTTCTGATTCGCTAGATAGGACATACAGAACCGCCATTGGATTTGGTGTGTGTTTATTTTAACTAAGGATTAAGGTTTTAAAAATTAAATGGAATTTTTTTAGAAAAATTGAGAAAAGAGCATGGGTCAAATTCTCCATTCACTCGTGCCTGTTTTCTCAATGGCTAAAACTCTATGATTTTTCTTCTCTAAAATCGGGGAATTCGTTCTAACGACTGTGCATAATCTGTTAAAATGGCAAGAATCTGTTCAGACTTCATTTTCTTGACTTTCTTTAAAATTCTTAATTCCCAAAATGAACAGATTTCCCGCCGCACATCCAGAATCGCATCAGGTTCTAACGCCATCTCTATCTTTCTCTAACTATACGATTAATGTTCTTCGCACTCGTCTCTTCTAAATTTCAGTTACATACTAAAATGATGAAAGGACCGAAACCAATAAATCCGTGAGCTTTTGAATAGCCTCTTCTACAGAGCGGCTTAGTCCGATTTCAAATGCAATACTTTCCGGTTGGATTCCTATGATAATAATTTTGAGGTCGGGCAGATAATGGGATAGCAGATCGATTAGAAGGGTTAACGCCTGTTTATGCGAAGAGAGCACAAAATTGGCTATTTGGGTCCGTTCAATAAGATTCAAAGTCCCGGGTGGCTTTTTGAAATCGGTGGCATCAATGATAATTAAATGGGTTGGATTCCACTCTAGAATTGTTGGGAAGAAATCACTGGGTGCAATCTCAGCTTCGAGCAATAACACAGACTCTTGCTGGATTCGCTCCTTTAAGTGTTGAATAAGTGCCACCCCTAAAAAATCATCCGCCCGCAAATAATTGCCCACCCCCAGAACCGCGATCCGCGCTGGCTTTTTACAAATGGTCGATAATAGCTCTTTTAAATTTCCTAGATCCACAATTATCCAAGCCTTATTAAATTTTGATCAATTCATATTGGGTGGTCCCGATTTTATTCTTTATCGCAGCCTCAAATTGATAATTGGAATCGAGTATTCCCCCAAACATCGCCTTAAACTTCTCCACCCCCGCAGGAAGCGGCTGTGTCCATTTCCCATCTTTAAAACTAGGCAGTCCAGGGGCCGCGATTTCCGCATCGATACATGCTTTATCAATGGCAACGGGATCAGCGGACCCAAAAATACCGAGATCGGGAACAATCGGCATATTTGGATTTGATAAGCAATCGCAGATCAACGTTACATCCATACCAAAATTGATATAGCGAATCTTTTCTGGATGAAAGGCGTGTACTACCGCAGACGCATTATCCATAACTTTTTCCACGAATTCCTTCACACCATTGGGCTGTGGTTCTTTGATTGCCAATCTCACCGGACATTTTTTCGAACATAGAAAACATCCGAAGCAAATAGTATCATCAATCACCGCAGAAATACCTTCTACTCTAATTGTATTGACCGGGCATACCTTCATACATTCCTGATTACAATTAGAACGATTGCAGCGTTTAGGATTGATTCGTGGAAATCCACTAAAATGGGCGAGATGTTTATTTCTTTTGGTCACGCAACCTTGCCCAATTTGCTTTAATGCCCCTCCAAAAGCTGCTTCTGCGTGTCCCTTGAAATGTGCCACGACAACCATTTTATCGAATTCAAAAAGTCCTGCACCCACGGAAACTTCCTTAAAGTGAATTCCATCGATGGCGATCTTTTTTCCATCCAAGCCATCTTTCCCATCAATAAATTTCAAGGGCGCACCAACTATTGGTTCGGTATATCCATGCGCTTCAGCAATTTGATAATGGTCTTGCGCATTTTTGCGGTGTCCAAGGCGAACTGCATAATTTTCAGCGATGTCCACTTCATTAATCTTCAACCCAATCCCCTGGGTCTCTATTAAGGTAGGCATTCCGCCTTTTAGTTTAACTGCAGCAACGACTTCACGGATATAATCATGGCGTAAATAATGCGTATTGTGGGCTTCTCCCACATGCACTTTTATCGCAACTTTCTCCCCTGGATTGATATTATCCAAAATTTTGTTCAGTATAAATCGCGTTTTTACTAAATTATTCGTTGCCATATCGCGTGCCGTATTTTTCAAGGCAGGTATCTCATCCGGCGGTGCCCAATAGACCCTTGAATCATTTACCATGTTTCACACCAGAGCTAAAATCTGCTAGAAAAATGATGAAACCTTTACTCTTTAATTCGTTAAAAGGAAATTTAAAAGATGGAAAACTTAAGTCTTTTTATCAAGATAAAAAGTGAAGAATACTTTGATTTTAAGCAGAATATGAAAAAGAGAGAAAAAAAGAGATATGCTTTATTGAATTTTTTGGAGAACTGGTTCTACTTTTACCCGATGCAGGCTGAATCCAAATTCTTTGGCATCCATTCCTAAGGCAAGCCCTAGCAATTCCGGATAATACATGATTGGAATGTTGAATTGGGCATTATAAGGTTCTTTCTTTAGTTGCATTTGCCCCATTTCATACTGTACATAGCAAAGAGGACAAATTACGGTCATACAATCGGCTTTCATGCGGTCCACTTGGGCTAATTTATCGTGTACCATCCACATTTGGTTCGTTTTGTCAATTCCTTCAATCCCCGTTCCACAGCAGAGCATTTTCCGCAGGTAGGGAATACTTTCTGCCCCTAAGGCATTCACGAGATCATCCAAGGATTTAGGTTGAAAAGGATCATCGGTTTTGAGAATGGCACTAGGTCGAATGGCATGGCACCCGTAATGAACGGCGACTTTAATCCCTTTGAGTTCCTTTTGGACGCTCCCTTTTATTTTTTCAACGCCGATATCTTTGTATAGAACTTCTAGAATGTGTTTGACTTCCTGTGTGCCCTTATATTCTTTCCCAATTTCAGAAAGGACGGCATTTATCTTTTCTTTATGATGTCCGTTGTGTTTTAACTCCGTATTAACAGTGCGTAACGTTTCAAAACATCCATTACAAAGGGCGAGAATATCCAAGTTCTTTTCTTCGGCTAATGCTAAATTAATGGCCGCCAAGGCCATCCAGGTGTCTCGGCTCATCTCTTGGATACCTATTGGCTCCGGACAGCATCCAAATTCTGTAATATCTATTAAATTCACATCAAACTTTGGGAGAACCTTTCGCGCAGCAAGTTCTAGGTGAGGGAGCCTGTTGGGAATGTTACATCCTAGGAATATTGCATAATCTACCATGTTTTATTCCTCCTTTTGCGCTGTTGCCTCCTTTGGTTTATAGCCAGTCAATTTAATGAATCCAGTCGCTTCTGCTACTTTTCTTACATTTTCTACCACTGGTTTAGGCACGTCCGGAAGACCTAGTTGCTGCCGCCGTCGTTGAATGGGTCCACCGCCAGGATTAATCAAACCCGTATCTAATAAAGTAGATACTTCAGCATTCAAGTGTTGCGGATAGGCTCCTTGCTCTGTAGCCAAGTTCCGTAAGAGTATAAGAATTTCAGAGACTTTTACGCCTTGCGGGCAGGCTTCCACGCATGCATGACACATGGTACATAGCCAAAGCACGGGATCTTTCAGGGTCTTTTCTTTAAACCCAAGTAAAACATCTTCCATAATTCTGCGGGGGTTATATATTTTTGTATAGCGCAGTGCAGGACAACCCCCAGAGCAAGTCCCACACTGGTAACAATAATTAACGCTAAACCCTTCGCCTAACTTCGAAATTTCTTTCCGAAAATCACTACTTATTTTCAGCGCCACTTTAGATTACCTCTTCAGTTATCTTAATTGTATTTTTGATCACTGCATTTTAATTCTACATCTGATCAATGACATTTAAATTTTCCATAATAATATTTCGGAGAAGTAGAATCGTAAAAAAAGGGGAATTTAATTTTATCTGCAAATACCTAAAACAAATAAGGGGTATAGGGAGGCAATAGGTTGGATTGAAATCCAAGGAACTTCTGCATAAAACTTCTATTCTTAATCTATATAGATTTCCCTTTCTATTAATCACGCTAATTCCAAAGGAAATTCAAAAGATAATTTTTTATAGTTCAATGAATCTCGTAACTTTACAATAAACCAAAACAAATAAATTTATTTGAAAAACGTATAAAAATTAAAATCGAGTTAAAAAGGTGAAAGAATTGGTAAAAGTCGCTTTTATGCAATTAGCCTCATGCTGGGGCTGTCATCAGTCGATTCTAGATATGCATCTTGAACTGCTCGATATTTTACCTTTGCTGGATATTGTCTATTGGCAAGCTGTCGTTGATACTAAGAATGACCAATTGGAAGCCATGCCTGACGGATCCATTGATGTGGGATTTGTTGAAGGACACATACGCACGGTACATGATACGCATCAACTCAAAGTCATGCGGAAAAAATCTAAAATTCTAATTTCTTTGGGTGATTGTTCGACGCACGGTGGTGTGACAGGATTAGCAAATCTCTATCCGATAGAGGAATGTACCAAGCGAAAATTCATTACCGCCGATACTGTCGTCGATAATAAAATCATTCCCAACGTAAATCTGCCGGCCTTTGAACCGAAAGTCATACCCAATAAGGACATTGTCAAATTCGATGCGATGATCTATGGGTGCCCACCCACTTCCGACAATTTGAAAGCTGCGGTTTTGGCACTAGTGCCCGTTCTCTTGGATAAAAAATACCTTAATACGGTAGTTTGTGATGTCTGTGAGATGCGAGGTGCTAACTGTCTCCTGAAAAAAGGCATTCCTTGTTTCGGGTGTATTACAGTCTCCCCACTGGGTTTAAAATGGACTACAGATAGAGGTCCTGTAATGGGCGAATACGGTCCAACTAATAAACCTTCCAAAGAAGCCGATGATTTGTTAAACCTTGCTGCTGGTATTAAGGAAGTAACCCCCGCGATTGCCAAAATTATCCTCGAATTCGCGATCCTATATTTTCGCTTACCTAATTTAGGACAAGTCTACCTTTCTGCTGATATCCTGCAAGCCGCTGCGCAAGGAAAAGCATTGCCCATGAAAAAGATTGGCACAGTACCCGCTGTCGATTTAGATGCCCTGACCCCCGAAATTGTGGGACCTGCTTTAGCTCCCGTATTTAAAGGATTACCCGAAATAACCAAGAACATTATCGGCGCTGCTGCTGTACTTTTAACGAAATGCAAGGAATTCAAATCCGGATTGAAAAGTGTTTGTGATCATTGCGATAGAAATGACGGGAAAATTAAACTCATCGGGTTTAAACGAGACTATGAGGGCGGCGTGAAAGATAGAAAGATGTGCTTCTTAAATCAAGGCTATATGTGCTTAGGATTTCTGACAAATGCGGGTTGTGGTGCGAAATGCCCAAATGCAAATACCGTTTGTCACGGCTGTTATGGACCCTTGGAAGAAATTGTCGATGATCCTGACAAGTTTGTTGCTCGCATTCAGGCAATCAACGGCTCTATAGAAGATCTCGTTAAAAAAATGCCAGATCCGGTCGGAATATTTTATAAAGCCAATTATGCTCGCACAAAAATCTCAACTAAAATACAAAAGAAGTAGGTGTAGAAAATGAGTGTAGATGTTAATGTAGATGTAGAATTTAGAAGAAAGATTCTCGATAAACACCAATTAGCCAAACTAATGTACTGCTATCAATGCAATCATTGCACCTATGAATGTCCTGTTGCTGATGTGGTTGGTGGCGATGTATATAATCCGCGGAAACTGATTCTCTATTCCTTCCTAGGGATGAAAGGCAATATCATAGGAAAGAAGAATAATCCAGCTCTTTGGGCATGTCAGACATGCGATCTGTGTGTAGAAGTTTGTCCAAACAAAATTGAACTCGTTGATATATTCTATCTCTTGCGAAGTATGAGCGTTCTAGCCGGAGAAGCACCCGATGCCTATCTGGCGCAGGCGAAAGCTATCTTTGATAATGGAAAAGCCATTCCCTTATCAGGTCCCATTGAACGTCGGCGGACAGAAATGAAATTGCCAAAGTTAGCAGAAGCACCACTGAATGAAATTCAGACAATACTTAAAGAAAGAGGAGTAGATAAAATAATCCCAAAATAGGTGATATAGATGCCAGAGTGGAAATTATTTTTAGGTTGCACAATTCCAAATCGCTTACCTTTCTTAGAAGATTCCGCACGAAAAGTTTTCAACAAATTAGGCATCCAAGTATCCGATGCACCGTTTTCCTGTTGTCCGGAACCTGTGGGGTTTCATAGCATCGATCATGAAGCCTGGTTAGCAATGGCTGCCCGGAATTTAGCGGTTGCAGAGGCGGAAAACAAGAACATTGTGTCTCTCTGCAATGGGTGCTACCAGACACTGTTTGTAGCGAATCACGAATTAAGAGAAGATGCTGCAGAAAAAGATAAAATTAACAAAATACTCAAAGCGATAAACAAACAATACAAAGGATCCGCCACGGTTAGGCACTTTGTACATGTCTTACATGAATATGCTCCAAAGATTAAAGCCAATGTCACGAAGCCTATGACTAAATTAAAGGTTGCTATCCATGCGGGTTGTCATTATGCACGTCCTTCTGAAATCTTAAAATCAGACGATATTTACAAACCTCATAAGCAACGAGATATTATCGCCGCAACAGGTGCTACGATTATCGATTATGACGAGGAAAAGTTATGTTGTGGCAACGGCGCTACCTATTTAAGTAAGGAAACGGGAAATGCTGTCGCTAAAAGGAAATTGAAGAATGCTAAAGCAGCTGGTGCAAATTGTGTCGTCGTAAATTGTCCTGCCTGTTTCCAACAGCTAGATACGCAACGAGAACTGCCAATTATCTATCTCACACAACTGGTGGCACTAGCAATGGGCGAAACGTTCGATACCCTGAGTATGAAATATCACGTTACCCGAAAATGCGATGGAGTTGAATTGAAAGAATTAATATCATAAAAGGAGAATAAGGTGAAAAAAATGTCTAAAACAATTAAAATTGATCCGCTCACCCGACTGGAAGGTCATGGGGAACTTACGTTAAAATTAGGTCCCAACAACAAAGTCGAAGATGTACAATTCAATGTATCCTCAGTGCGTTTCTTCGAAAAATTCCTCGAAGGGCGAAATGCAGAGCATGCACCGTTGATTGTCCCACGGATTTGTGGCATTTGTCCTGTCCCGCATCATCTTGCGTCCGTAAAAGCGGTGGAAGCCGCTTGGGGTGTTACAATTCCACGCCCTGCCTGGAAACTACGAGAACTAATGATGAATGCCAAGCAATTTACAAGCCATGTTTTACATATTGCTGCTTTACAACTCCCTGATTTACTATTCGGCCCACTTGCTCCTCCTGAAAAACGCAATGTCGTTGCAGTAATCAAAGCCTTACCCGATATCGGCAAAGCTGTGATAGAAGCTATGAAATTTGGTCAAGAAATCAATACCACCCTCGGTGGAAAATCAATTCATCCAGTCACGGCAATCCCCGGAGGCATGAGTAAGCCACTTTCAGAGGAAGATCGTGATAAATACTTGAAACAAATTCCGCACATGCTCGAAATCGGGCAAACCGTTGTCAATCTCGGGGAAAAGTTAGTCAATGACTACTTAGATGTCATTACCAAAGTGGGAACGGTCCCAACATATTACGTAGGAATGGTTTCGAAAGACAAGAAGGAGCTGACCATTTGGGATGGGCTTTGGCGCTGTATGGATAAAACAGGAAAAATTGTTGCTGAAGTTGAACCAAAAGATTACATGAAAATGGCCGCAGAAAAAGTGGTCTCTCATTCCTATGCAACCCATCTCTACTTCCGAAATGCGGGATATCCTGAGGGCGTTTGGCGCGCTGGCCCGCTCGGTCGAATTAACGTGATTGAAGATATGCAAACTCCCATGGCGAAAGAACTGTTGAAGAAATTCCGGCAAGTCTGTGGCAGACCTTCGCATTTTGTCTTCAGTTATATCTGGGCACGGATCGTGGAATTAATCCAAGCCGCGGAGAAAATCAAAATTTTGCTGGAAGACCCTGAAATCGTCAGTGGTGATGTGAAGACGGCTGATGTCAAACCAAAAGCAGGGAATGGAGTTGGCATGGTAGAAGCGCCACGAGGAACGCTGATTCATAATTACTGGTCGGATGATAAAGGAATTATTACTAAGGCAAACTTAATTGTAGCGACCAACCAGAACATGGGTGGCATTGAGCTGACCTTAAAAGCCGTAGCAAAACAAATCTATGAGCAAAATGCCTTGAAAGATATTAAATTACCTGAACCAATGTTAAAGTAAAAAAATGGAGAAGATTGTATGGTAGATTTATCAAAACTTCCCGAAAAAGTTGTTCAAGAACGCGTCCTAAATCTCTTGGAAATGGTCGTACGAAACTTTGATTGCTGACTTTCGTGTGCAGCCCATTTCATTGTGCTAGACGAAAATGGGAACGAAATCGTCCAGCGTGAAATTCAAATTGGTTCCGGATGAAGCGTCATCAAAAGTGAAAGATGGCGCGGACTGACCCTCGCCGGGTCTAACCAATCTTTTTCTTTTTTATAAATAATTGAGTATAACCATGATTCAAAATAAAGGAGGGTGCCTACTATTAACCAATCTTTATTTTTTAAAATTTTATTTTTTTCAGTGATTTTATTTTGCAAAGATTAAAATTATCTATAAAATGTATCCTATAAGTAAATAAAAGGTTACAAATTGTAATATTTCTTAATTTAAAGAAATAGTCTTTCAAGCGGAAATTCAAACTGGTTCCGGATGAAGTGCCATTGCAAAGTAAAAATGGCGCGGATAAGAGCCCTGCCGGGATCTAACCCATTTTTTTCCTTTTGGTTTTTCCTTAGTTATATAATAAAGTATATATCGGATTTTCAAATCGGCTATGTATTTCTAAGCAAATTACTTGCTATCATTATTCAATGAAATACTGGCGATAAATTCTTTTGGGGTAAGCACTTGTAAAGCAGGGAAATATTTTAAGAAATCACGAGGATTAGTAGTTAAAAATAAATTGGTATAATATTTTGCATGTGCACCGATTAAGAAGTCAGGAATTAAGGATTCTCGCTTTCCTTTCTTTTTTTTGTAGTTCATAAAAGCGACAGCAGAATCTCTAGCAATTGTTATATTAAAATCAGTTAAAGTTACTTCAAATAATTCATAAAGAACTTTATTGATTTTTAATTCTTCTGCTTCGGGGGATTTACTCGATAATACACCAGACCAAATTTCTGCATATGTTATATAACTCATTACTACTTCAATACCTAATTGTTTGATAATTTTAACGAGATCGACTATTTCCTGAAAGAAAATGTCTTTTTTTAATAAGGAGATAACTATACTTGAATCGATTGTAATTTTGATCTTATTTTTGTTCGTCGTCAGGCCCTCTTAGAAATTCAATAATTTCTTTGGTATCTTTGTCCTTAAATAATGGATGATCTTGCCAGATTCCCGCTGTTTCTTCTACTATTTTATCAATATTCGAACTTTCTTTCTTTCTTAATAAGAATCCTTGTGTAGTGGATTCAAAAATAAGTTTATCTCCCACTTTTATTCCTAATTTCCTCCGAATTTCTTTTGGAATTGTAATCTGTCCTTTTTTTGTCACTTTTGATTCGTTTAACATAGGATCACATGTAAGGAATATTTTTCATTACTTATAAATCTTCGGCTTAAGTGTCATTAAAAGTGAAAGATAATGTGGCCTGCCCCTCGCCGCGTCTAACCAACCTTTTCCTTTTTGATTTTTCTTCTCTCCTCTATTAATGCGCTCTTTCATTGAATATTCCGTAGTGCTAATAGCAATGCGGTGGTAAAATCTTGGGGTTCTGTTCCTGGAGCTTGAATTTTATTAACTACATAAAAATTCTCAATACATTTTTGAAGAATAGCCTGATTTAATTCTAATCCAATTAGTTCCTTCTCTAAGTCAGCCAATTTTTCTTTTGGAAAAAATTCAAAATCGCCTGAAATGAGAATATCCTTTATTTTTTTATTCACAATCTCAATAGTCATACGAATGAGACCGCCAACTGCTTTGTAAACACTCTCATACACATAAATCCCATCTGCAATTTTTAAATGGCGCTCTTCATCGTTTAATTGGGCGGATTTCTCTACTAACTCAGGATGGCTCAAGGATTTTTCAAATAGCCATCCCTTTGATACATATTTCTTTCTTAAATCGTTTAAAATATTCTGCTCTTGCTTAATTAATCGGTTTTCGTATAGTTCTATATCTAATACTGCTTCAAAATTTTTCTTTAATAAACCCATAAGATACGTTTTTGATTGCGGTTTTCCAATTTCAAGAGAAATAGTAGTTATTCGTTCTCTGAGTGTAGTTGCGACTTTATCTCGGAACTTCTCAGTCGGCACCTTTAGAATTTTAACCATTTCCTCAAAATTGAAATCGATAATCAGATTCCCTGTTAAAATACTTACTTTCCCAATTTTTCCAACCCCATTCCCACTAATTTTACGCCCTTGAATTTGAATATCGTTGATGGGTTTATACTCTACGGGAATCCCCAAGTCATGATACGTACGAATCGGCGCTTGCAACAACTTTTCAAATAATTTACCTATCGTCTTTGGAATCCGAGGATTTTCTTCAGAGGCAATAATTTGGTAAAAAAGTTGCCCCGCATCTAAATATACGGACCCACCTCCCAGGATTCTTCTTACAATGGGAATTTTATTCTTTTTGCAATAATTATAATCTATTTCTTTTAGTACTTCCTGATGAAACCCTATACATACCAATGGATTGTTTGGCCAACAAAAAATAATTG
>CAYGYC010000083.1:0-14133 GCA_964353755.1 uncultured archaeon
CAGAAAAAATAACGGGGACTTAGAGTATAAATGTTCGAATCCAAAGGAGAATTGGATAACAAGAGTTAAATTTGATCCTCAAACTGGATTGTATTGGTTTGCACCCACAATTTTTATCCATTTTCTTCAGGATGTTAAAATTCTTATTAGACGAAAAATGATATCTGTTCCTTTAATCATCCAGTATTTCTATTATTATGCCTACAACACCCTCTTTTTTGGCTTGTTGAAAATTCCCTATCCCTTTTCTCATCCCCATGATTGGGAAACAATCCAAATTGCTTTAGATAAAAATAATGAGCTAGTTTCATACAGCATTTCCTCTCATGGAACCTTTTTAGGAATCTGTAGCAAATCTGAATTATCCCTCTATCAAACAGAAGGCTTTCCAGTTACTCGAGGAGGACACAATTTCGGATCTATTCTTCAAATGCCAAATCAACCTCATAAAACGGATATTATCATCACACCCGCGACGCTCGTCCCTATTTCTACGGATAAATATGGCCCCATGAAAGAAACCTTGGTATTTCTAGACGATTATAAAAGTGAATTTTTGAAACAATTTTCTTTTTTCCCCGTATTACCCCCTTGGGAAAAGGATATTTATGATAGGTCCAAATGGAATCCCGAATTTTGGTCATGGCCCGTCATTGATCGGTTAAAGCAAATTTATAAAGAAAAGCTAATTTAGGGAATTCTCAAAAAAATAAAAAACGAATAATAAATCCTTCGGATTCATCTCCGCTGGAAAATTTTTTCATTCGAAATAAAAAAAATATAAAATTAGAAAATGGATTTCTTCTTGAGGATGAAAAGGCTCAAGGCAGAGAGTCCGATAAGGATAAAGAGCAATTGAAATCCCGGAATAATATCTTCCTCGAGATTATAGGTTATATCGACCGTTTCACCGGTTGGATTATAGAAATTCAGGTGATACCAGATGCCTTCGATCAGCGAAACATCAAAACTCCCGCTTATGCCCGTCGTATTCCACACCGCATCGGGAGGAGGACTTGTTTCCCCATAGGAATCTGAGATCCACGCCACAACGCTCCCTGTCGCACTATAAGATCCCTTCACAGAAGATCTTTCAGTTCCTAAGTTGACATCTAAGGTCCCGCCCATTGCTACTGGAACAGTGTCGCCCTCGGCGTTTATCATGCCTATAGGGCAGTAAACGATAAGTGATATCAATAAAACGCATCCTATCAATAGAATCTGCTTTTCATTCAATAAATCAACTCCTAGCTCTGATTCTATTTACGTCGCGATATGTATATTTAGGTTATGTATATTTAACTATGGGGCAATTTTTCAGACAATTCTCAAAGCAGAGATGTGTGCATCGATTCGGATCCACCCAGATTTTTTGATCTTTAAGACAAAGAGCTTGTTCTGCGCATTGGGGAATGCAGATTCCACAGCCGATGCAATCATTTGCCCGCTTAATGAGTTCAAAAATTAAAGGTTGAATTTTTTCAATTTCCTGTTTTTCGCCCCGTATGGTAATAGTCCCATCAGAAAATAAATTGAGAGTAGCCTGGTTAGAATGCAGGCTTAGAACACCCAATTCCTGACTATACTTAGGATCCCCTAAAATAATGAGTTGATTCTGAATGCTTTCAAGGTCAATATACCCTTCAATTCGCCCTTCTATTGAAAATGATCCATCCCGGCAAGGACTTATTCCCTTAACGATATTAAACTGCAGATGTTCATTTTTTTTCGTCCATAGAATTTTCTCTTTGGGAATCCCTAAATTTTCTGCAAGATCTAATTGTCCTTTTTCCTTAAATTTCCGCCAGCGCCAAAATCCGCGTTCTGCCCAATCCTTTGATAAATTATATTTGTCCGCCCAAGTCCTTAGAAAGTCCATCCAACGATTGTAGAGTTCCGGATGCAATTCTTTTAAGATTTGCAGTTCGGCTAATTTATTTGCGGGACAAAAAATGCATCCAATTCGTTTGTACCCTTCAAAATAAAGCGGATTCATCCTGACTTTTTTATAGAGCAGATACATCCAGACGAGTAAAGAATTCCATTTAAAAATCGGAGCCGCCCCAATTTGCTGGGGTAGATACGAATTAGTCCAAATTCTCTTATCCTGATGCCGAGATGAACTCTCGTATTGGCGAATCCCAATATAAGTGACCACTTTTGTATCGGAGTAAAATTCATTAAAGAATTCAGTGATATTTGCCAATTTAATGACCTTACAACACCAGCGATAATCTTTGGCAGGGGGGCCAAATTTCTCTAAATTGTCCCAAAAAGATTCTGTAGATTTTTTATATGTGAATTTATCTGTTAATTTAAATTCTTGGATGATTTCCTTGGTAAACTTTACTGTTTCATCAAATTCAATACCAGTATCAATAAAAAACACCCTTGTTGGTCCAAGTGCCTCTAAAACCAATATTAATATCACTAGCGAATCTTTTCCACCGCTAAAGGAGATTGCGACAGGATAGGGTTTAAATTTTTCATGAATCCGTTGAATAAATTTCTTCGCTTGATTCGCTCTCTTTTCAAGAGTTTGCTTATTTGCTTCAATCACCTGTGCCCAATCTTGCCCTCCCGGGCGAATTTGAGGATCTTCTGGAGAGTTATGATCTTTAGTTTTGACAATCATTCCTTTCTTGATACTGCCTAATTCCCCTGCCGAATATTTGGTAGGACCGGTTGCTATTGCTTGATTTTTACTAGTTAAAATGATAAGATAATCGCCCACCTGAAATTCAGGATCGTAATCCACTACGCCCGGGGCTAAAACATTAGCCCCCTGGGAGATGTGCTCTATCGCGCCATCATCAATTTGTAGCCATTTTTTCGTAGTTAATTGAGCTAATCTCCGTGCGCCTTCAATTCTTGGGCTAAACTCCCAATCCATTATTGCAGGATTAAATCGTATATTTCCCAGCACAAACCCATCTACAATAATCTCATCCATCCGATCATAATACGGCGCTTTATTCTCCAGCACAATTTTATCGGCTGGTACGAGCCGAATTCCGACATTTTCCCCATACTGCTTATCAAGGACTTTTCGGATTAACGCTAAATCCTTCTCAAAAGCAGGATTGATTTCATATGGCGGAACCAGGGGTAATAATTTAAGAGATGATCCACAAATAGGACATTTCTTTAACTCTAGAATCGGAATATTACAAGAATTGCACCAGTAATTAAAATTTGGACCCAAATAAACTTGAGAAGGCATAACGGCACCGAAAAGGTAGTATTCAAATCAATTTTTAAGAACTTGTGTTTTTTATTTTAAAATTACATAATTTTCGTCGAGTAAAAATGAATTTCAACAAATAAATTTTTTTATCTGAAAATTTCCATTACCTTAAGGAGAAATTTCCTAGAAATTATTAGTATGAGGAACAGAAATGACCAAACCGATATGGGGTATAATCAAGGATTCAGTGTTCGGATATATCCCGATCTCACAATCTTTAAAAGAAATAATTGATACTTATCCCGTTCAACGGCTCCGGAGAATTCGTCAACTTGCGGGAGCCGAATACGTGTATCCTACCGCAACCCACGTAAGATTTTCCCATTCATTAGGTGTAATGTACCTTGCCGAACAACTCATCATGAATTTAACGAAATCGATTGAAGTAACCGAAGACTTGGTCACGAAGATCAAAGTGGCAGCTTTACTGCATGATGTCGGCCACGGCCCATTTTCCCACGTTTTTGAGGCTATTTTACTAAATTATCTTGATAAAACCCATGAAGATATGACAAGTTGGATTGTCGCGAATACAGAACTTGCAGCAGTAATAGAGAAACTTGGATTTGATCCCAAAGAGGTTTCCCTGCTAGCGGTAGGAAAATTCCCCACCAAAACCGAGAATTATTTAAATCAAATAATATCGAGTGCCGTAAATGTGGATTCGATGGATTTTATTATTCGGGATAGCCATTTTAGTGGAGCTGAATATGGCTTTGTGGATATTTTTCGGTTGATATATACAATGGATATTTTTAATGGGGATTTGGCTGTGGAGGTATCTGCCTTAGCTACTTTAGAGGCGTTTTTATTGGCACGTTATGAATCATTCAAAAGTATTTACTTTCATAAAACCTCACGAGCCGTTCAACTTATGCTAGAGCAGGCCCTAGATGCTGCAAGGGAAGAATTAAGTTTGACTCGATTTGATACACCCGACGAGTATTTACAATGGGATGATTACAGTATGTGGACGGCGCTTCGTAATTCAAACACCTCCAGTTCAATCATTAAAGATTTAGAAAGACGAAAACTCATTAAAGTTGCTTACGAACAAACTTCACATATGAGAGATGAAATGATTCCTGCCATTTTGACCCGCCAAAAGGTTCGGAATCAAATCAAAAATGAAATTGCAGAGCAGGCAAAAATTGACCCCGAATATCTGTGGATTGATGTACCCACGCTCCCTTCCGTTCCTTATCATCATTCTCTCAGTTTAGAACCAATGGAAATTCCAATGTTTATAAAAGATAGTAAAGGAGAAAAGTTTCCACGGCGCATGGAACAAGTGTCCGAAATTATTCGCGTTTTAAAAGGGTTCTTAAATATAGTTCGGGTGTATACCACCGATGACTATCGCAATATTGTGACTAAAGCATCAGAGAAAGTATTTGGTGCTCCGGATTCAACGCGAATCTCAATGTAGGATTTCAAAACAAGGTCTATCAAATAAATGTACTACTTTAGGATAATTATTTATAGCGTATCCGCAAGTTTTGTTAAAAGAAGTAAAAATTTTAAATGGAGCTATATTGCTAGAAATTAACTATTATTTTATACCAATGAGTTGAATGCACCCTTGGCTGAAGAAATATCCAAAACTAAGGAACGGGTTCTTAAAAGATTCAAAGACCGGAAAAGGATGTTTTCCACCTTTATTATTTGTCTCGCAACTGCCATCATTTGTATTTTAGTTTTGGTTCTGACTAAAATTGGGACTATTCCTCTTCAAGGTCTAGCAACTGTATCCTTTATTTTACCTGGCTTGATTCGGGTCCTCTTACTTGTCCTCACATTTGCGATGCTTGTAATTGCCGTTGCAAACCTTCGCGAATACTATGTCGTTGGGATCTCTGGATGGGCAGATGTTCTTTCCTTATTAGTTTTCATTCTCCTTTTCACATTTTTCATGTTCGATCTCCCAGAACTAGGGATAGCCGATACGCTATCTACCTTGGGCGGATGCACACTAATCATTATTTATCTCTATTTAGTTCAAGATTAAAAAACCGGAATTTTTACTCGGTTCTTTCAAATCTATCTTTAAATCGACGTTTAACCTCTCGCACTCGTTTGTAAAGTTCCATATCAAGATCTTTCATATTTTGTATAATTTCCGCCTCAATTATGTAATCATTCTGTTCAGTTTTCTCAAGGATTCCGAAAATACGGATTTTATTGCCCAGTTCGAGTGGGATCGGTTTATTTATCGTAACTCGTAGCCTTCCAGTCCCATCATCTACAATTACATATAATTGTTCTTGATTTTGTTCTTGGATCGCTTTTATATCTACAATAGCGCCCAAAACTCTGACGTATTTCTGTAAGTCTTGATCGGAAAGTTCATTGATCCATCGTTCTTGTGCCGGTTTGCGCTTCGATGATTTCTCCATTCCTAAAGCCTATGGATTTCAATTAAAAAATTACCAATATGTATGTCTATGATTTATTTAAAGGTTTAAAATTGTTTTTCAGGTTTTAAATTCTAAAAAAAGAAGAAAAACTACGAAGAAAATTGCTTTTCAAGAATCTTGAAGAGTACACGTTTGTTATCAGAGTCAAGAGCAACTAAGCCATGAGTATCTGCACCTAAGATGGATTGCACTTCGCTAGGCAATAGAGCTCCAGGTAAATCTTGTTTATTTGCAATTACTACGATGGAGCCTGAACTTTTATACTTATCAACCAGCACTTTCGTCTTTAAAACGCCTTCTTTGGTTGAATCCGTGACTACCAAAATGGTGCTTGTGCCTGGAAGGAAGGTATCGTACAGAAAGCGGAATTGCTCCTGTCCAGCAAAATCCCAGAAACTTACCTTGTAGTCCCCTATTTGGGCATTCCCAAAATCTAATCCAATTGTGGGTATATAATCTTGGGGTAGACTCTGCCCGGATAATAATTTTATCAGCGTACTCTTCCCCACACCGGGTAGACCCATGACCGCAACTTTTTTTACCTTATTCATTTGAAATCCTCTGGATCTTTTAAGAAAATTCTCACGTTGAAAATTAAGAATCCCAAGAATATCCGTAGCTGCCCCCAAAAAATACGCAGAAAATATCGTGATATTATAGAATAAATTCTATGAGAAAGTTCTCTGCGTGCTATTATAGATTAAATTCAAAATTGATTAAATTCAAAATTGAAGAAAGTTCACAGTTAGGGTTTGCAGATTTATTAAGGGAACCTTGCCTGGGGTTGGTTGAATCCCGAGACTTTGTTGGTAATCAGTTTCTGCTTGAAAGGTCCCACTGTTTAACATGATTACTCCTCGATATTCTTTATAATCAGACACATGAGTATGGCCACAATGTAAAATTTCCGGGATATCTTCAATTACCATCCAATCTTCTCTTTCAGGGGCAATCCAAGTTGAGGAACCATATATAGGGGTAAGATGACGCGTTATAAGTAATTCTTTCATGATATCTGCAGGTTTATCGTAGCTTAGGTGCGGGATGGCTTGAATCAAATCATCTAAACTATCCCCATGAAAAAGGAGAATATTTATTCCATGTAATTGAATTTGAGCGGGATTCCCTAATAATATCACATTTTCTAAGGAATAGAGTGCGCTGGCATATTTCTTCTCAAGCGCAGGTTGCGGATAAGCTTTTCGAACTGCATCATGGGGACCCCCGGGACTGATAATAATTTTAATACGTTCCGGTATGCGTTTGAGATAACTTGCCGCTAAATTATATTGTTCTGTAATATCCACAACTGCGAGATTTTTTTCTTGACCAGGATACACGCCCACTCCATCAATTAGATCACCCGCAATAATAATATATTTCACAGCTATGGCGAGCCCTTTTTGCGAGTCATCATCATTTTTCCCATGTAGCCAGTTAATAAAGGCTTCAAATTTATCAGCTAGAAAGTATTTGCTGCCGAAATGCAAGTCTGATAAAAAGACTACGGAGACCGGAGGAATTTCATGCTTTTTTCTCTCTTGATTCGGTATATCAGGTCTTAAGCAGTCAGAAGCAATCATCTTTTTGTCTTCTGTGATGAACCCCTCTATACAAATGACTTGATCTACCATAATCCGATTTACTTTTTTGATTAACTCTTCATTCTTTCCGGGAAAAATGACGGTAAGGGTCGATTCTAGATCATCAAGTTCCATATTGATACTATTGAAAGCATTCTCACGAATTTTAGCGCTCGATTTCCCAGACATTTCTTTTTTTTCTAATACCATCCCAATAACTTTAATATTATTTTCAGAATTTTTATGTGCTTTGGCTTGTTCAATGCTCAATGCCCCTTGGCAATCAGGGCGCCTTAAAATTAATTTGCGCAATTTTTCAAATCTATTGTGAAAATAGGCCTTCATATCCTCAATGGTTCCCTCGCCAACCATCAATCCTGTTGGATCTTTCAAAATGACAATATCATCTTTAATATCGCCTTGTGCCATTGAACCCAGAAGCGTTTTCGGAATAATCGGAGTAGCAAGATCCCCTTCTGGCTTTTCAAAATCTTTGGCTATTAATTGCGGGTCTTTTTTTAACGGAATTACCGCAGTTTCCGTAATATTAGACGAAATTTCAATGAGTTTTTCCTCGACTAACGATTTTTGTTGGATGATTTTATTTAAAAATTCAACAGTTAACACTAAGGGTTTATTTTCTGATTTAGCAATTTCACTAATTGTTGTCTGAATGAATTCCAAGGGTTGATCCTTTGCTCTAATAAATTGTAGGGTCTCGGGCGCAACTAAGAAATTTAAGTCGGTGCATAACTGAATAATTTTTTTATTCAGGGCTACATCCATTGTCTCATCAAGGGAACTAGGTATATTCTGTCACCAGTATGTAATTAATTTTTAAAAATCTCTATCACTTCTTTGATCATCTTGTTCTTATTTTTTTTCTTAAGGGCGATTACTTCTATATTTTTAAAAAAAGGATATTAATTTTATATAGCCTAATGAGAATTAATAGATTACAGTAAAACTATAAAGATAAACTTTTCATGAAGTGGTAAAAATTGGAAGTGCGCAAACTCCAAAAGGTGGGTGGCGCGACATTTCTGGTCAGCCTGCCAAAAGAGTGGATTCTAAGAAATAAATTATCCCAAGGGGATCCTGTAGCCATTTATGAAACGAATGATGGCAGTTTAATTGTTGATCCTAAATATACTGGGCGGGAAGAGCTAAAAAAGGTATCCATTACAATTCCCAAATCAAACTCTACCTTTGACGTGGGGCGAGAAATACTGGCAGCATATTTATTTGGATATGATTTTATTGATATTATCTCTGAAGGGAATATCTCACCGAATGAGCGTGATCTGATAAAAAAAGCCATTGAGAAATTAATAGGCATCGAGATCGTGGAGGAAACCGCCAAAAAAATATCTTTACAGTGTTTAGTGGCATTAACCTTACCTTTAGATAAATCCTTGGAGCGAACCTACGGAATTGCATCTCAAATGCATCAAGATTCCATTAATGCCTTACTAGAAAATGATGAAAAACTGGCCAAAAATGTGATTGAACGGGATGACGATGTAGATCGACTCTATTTTTTTACAGTACGCCAGCTCCGGGCCTCCGTTCAGGACCCAAAGACTGCGAAAAAAATTGGAGTTTCTGCCGTAGAATGTTTAGATTTCAGAGTCGTAGCCAAAAGTATAGAGTTTTTAGCTGATTTGGCAGCAGATATCGGATCACGAGCC
Source organism: uncultured archaeon (assembly GCA_964353755.1). Classification (GTDB taxonomy): domain Archaea; phylum Asgardarchaeota; class Lokiarchaeia; order Helarchaeales; family HEL-GB-A; genus CAYGYC01. Next base: position 8,939 of record CAYGYC010000083.1, read on the forward strand.
TTAAAATTACAGAATTTTAAGTTACACCCGCAAATTGCCAATTTAATTCTTGAAATTAGCAGTATTGCCTTTAATATGAATGCAAAAGCTATGGAAGCCCTAAAAACCCACTCTATGGATTTATCCAAGGAAGTGATCGATAAAATGCGCCCTGCGATCCTGGAAAAAATTGATTTTACCCGAGAACAACTTGAATTAGGAAAATACGGAAAAACCGTTCATCTAGAAGCAATCATTGATGATTTGGATAGAATAAGTGAAGTAGGAGTCGATATTGCAGATTTAATTATGCGACGATGAAAAGAAAGCTCCAAGAAGGATAGAGATTGAAGAAAAGAAATTGGGAATATCTCATTGCTACCATTACTATATGCACAAGCTTTTCTCTATTAACTGTCATTTTATGGTTTTCTCTGGAATGGTTCAGTCTTCTAATCATTCTTCCCTGTACAATCATTTTAGAACTGATTTTGCTTCAGTGGATTGATAGCAAACATGAACTAGAGGAAAAACAAAAATTAATTCAATTAGGAATTATTTCCCCGAGCGATACACAACTCCTTTCCACCGAGACCGAAGATGAAATTGGGCAACTCAAAAGTTTTATACGGCTGAATTTAACGGATTTAAACGAAGTAATAATTGGTTTAGAGGAAGGATATAGAGAGGCACTTGAAAAATTAGATGTCGGAGAGATTGAGGAGGCAAAATCTCAATTTAAAAGTACAAGTACAACTACAGTTCAGAAATATAAAGTAATAGAAGAAGAAGTGGAAAATCAATTTGAAGAATTTATTATTCCAGACGATAAAGATAAAAAATTTTTATATACTAGCTATAGGGAAAACTGGAACACTGAAAAAAAACGCATGAAAGAAAAAATTGAAGATATAATTAACAAATTTAGAGTACGAAGCGAATATACGGTCCATATCGAAGATATTTTACGATTTGAAGTTGAGAATAAGCGCCCCATTATTGATGATGATATCAAAAAAATGAAATTCCCTTACCATCAAGCTAATCAACTGATCAAATTTATTGAGAAGCCTATTATCCTGAAGATTGAGGACCTCTCCCCTGAGGAAAAACAAAAGTATGGCACCCTCGGCAGAAAAATCATTGAAACCTGTGCTACCTCTCAAATTACCCCTACTCTCCCCTATCTGGTTATCAAAATGGGGATCACCATTCAAGAGGCAAAAAAAATTTTAACCTACCTTCATTTAATCGGTATGATAGAAACAATTTTCTACCATTATACGAAAAAAGAATCTGGGTAATCATTTAATCAATATGATAGAGACCGCCCAGCCGGATTAGCCCAGTGGTCGGAATAGCCCAACGGAAAATTGCGTAAAAGTATGCCGGGATAGCCCAGTGGTACGGCGACAAATTTTTCATTCGCCAAAGGCTCGAGTACAAGTTCAGATTTGATATAGACACCTGTTGACTTCATAGTCGCGAGGGTTCGAATCCCTCTCCCGGCGTTAAAAACTTCTTTTCTAAGAATACTTGAATGGTACATCTTTAATTCGCAATAAAATCTTAATTTTTGGGAGGAATACCGTTTTCGCAGGGTACGCCAACTTGGCACAGCCCGCAGGCATAGATATCAATGCCGAAATTCTTTTTGATGTAGCGGGTTGTTTTAAAGCAATAGCTGGCGCATTTTACCTTATCATGGCGGGTCTCGAGGGAGATGGCTCCAGCAGGGCATCGCGCAATACATTTTCCACAATTAGTACAATACGCGTAGGGGGTAGAAGGGCGATTTTTCGCATCAGAAGGCAATTTATAATCGACAATGAGACTGCCACAGCGCATAGCAATGCCCCGTTCGTTAATGAATCCGTCAGAGAGCCCAAAAGATCCTAATCCTGCAGCAAAAGCCATATGTCTATGGCTCCACGTGGACACCCAGACAATATTTTCGTATTTGGGTATCATTTTAAATAATTCTGGTTCATTTGAAGGGGCAATAGCATTGATTCTCATTTTCTTCAATTCATTAACTAAATAAAGTTGTAGTTTCTCGTTTGCCATTTCGCCAAATAGTCGTGTATGTGCCCATCGCTCGCTTGGCCACTCTTGGGAGTACTCCAAATGTTGTTGCTTAGTTACCTCATTTATGGGGAGGATAAATGCCACGACTGAAATATTTTCGGGAATGGGCGGGGAAAGGTTGTTCTTCTTAGAATACCAGTTGAATATTTCTTGGGGCGTGAAATGGAATTCACCAATGATCCTCTTATAGTCTTCAAAAATTGGGTCTATCCCTGAAACGAACCCCACGGCAATATTTGGGTCAAAGATGAGAGAATTATCGAGTTTAGCCAATTTATTACTTTCATCGTTCAAGAGAAACGACCGAATTTTTTCCATAAACCATTTTTTATCGATGCCCATACGAATTAACCTGAAGATGATATTAAAAACAATAAAGGAACGTATAAAGTGCGGGGAGTGGGACTTTCCCAAAATGAAGGCCGTTCATTTTGTTTTGAACCCACGAAAGCTTGCGCATAGTTATGTTAATAACTCTTCTACGCTGCAAGGTTCTGAGCCTTGCTCCTTTGACCATGCTCGGATATCCCCGCATGTCAGAATGATTTTGCAGAAGAGCATTTTCATAAAATTTTACACTTTATCTCCTAATAATTTTTCTCAAAATTTTTTAAAGTACGAAGACTTTAATTCCAAGATGGTTTTTAAAGTGAAGCAAGATTTTAATTATGCCAGAAAGTCGGATTCGGAAAATTTTAAACCAAATAAAATGGGATTCAAATAAAACCCTTGTAGATTATGAGATTACATTTCTTCATCGAGGCGCCCCTGAGGATTTAAAAACCTATCCGGCTGAGAAAATCCAGGAAATTGAATCTTCATATCTATTATTCATCGATGAAGAGACCGACGAAGATATAGTCATACCATTTCATCGCATTAGAAAAATTTATAATAAAAAAACCAAGGAAATAGTTTGGGAAAAAGCGGAAGAATGAGCAACAATGAGCAACCCCTTTTCGAGAATGCCTACGATTTATACCGCCCAGGAATTGCTCGATATGGCGTTTAAACATGTATCTAAAATTGATGTCCAGTTTAAAAAGCCAGTCTCAGATATCGTTAAGGCAAAAAGACGTGAAGCGAAGCGACTTAATGAAGTAACAGATCATTTAATTGGAAAAATTTCGCAAATGGTTAAAGTCTTTCCAACCTTCGATAAACTTCATCCTTTCTATTTAGAGTTAGTGAAAACCTTCGTGGATATTGATGAATTTAAACAAATTATCGCTTCATTAAGCGGCACCATCACCGTATTAAAACGAATTCATAAGGAACAATATTATAAAATTCAGAGCGGTAGCGGTACTACGGCAGCAATGGTAGATAGAAGAGCATTTTATGGGCGAATATCCTCGGCAATTAAGCGCATAGATACGAAATTAGATTATTTACGAGAAAAACGAAATCTTCTTCGAAAATTACCAACCGTTTTAACAGATATTTTCACAATTGTTGTGGCGGGATACCCCAATGTGGGGAAGAGTTCCCTTGTGCAAGCGATCTCTTCGGCGACTCCAGCCATTTCAGATTATCCCTTTACGACTCGTACTGTTATTGTTGGGCATCGGATACTAGACGAGGAGCTTGCCCAAAAGGTTCAAATACTGGACACCCCAGGGCTACTGGATCGCCCTCTTTCCGAGCGAAATAACATCGAACTAAAAGCCATTGTTGCGTTAAAATATTTAGCGAATGTAATTGTTTTTATGATTGATCCCTCTGAAACCTGTGGGTATTTCATTTCTAATCAAACTCATTTACTGAAAGAAATTCATGAAACATTTCAAAATATCCCGTTTATTGTTAATTTGAATAAAATGGATTTAAGCCAACCAGAACAGGTAGCTGGGGTAAAAAACGAGATTCAGACTATATTTCAGGGGAAAGATATAACTGTTTTAGAAACAGTAGCGACAAGGAAGGAGGGGGTCGAGGAAATATTTAACGCCGCGATGAAATATTACCCCCTATTTCAAGCCGCATTAGTTGAATCTGCTTCTGAAACAAAAAATGATTGAAATGAAAAGGTTCTAATTTTAAAAGCGAACATGCGAGCCTGACGATTTTGAGTATTCGCCAATAATGGGAATGGAGGTGCCACACTTATTACATTGCATTTTATCGTTCAGGTCCCACCCATCAATGGAAAAGCCAATCCGCCCGACCACTTTATTGTTACAGTTCGGGCAGTAAGTATTTTCGCCTTCGTCCCCGGGAATATTTCCACAATACACATAATGCAATCCCACCTCAAGCGCTATTTTACGGGCATTAACGATTGTTTTAATGGGCGTTGGTGGAAGATGGCTTAGTTCGTACATGGGATGAAATCGGCTAAAGTGTAAGGGCGCATCGGGACCCAATTCGTTAAAAACCCACTGAGATAATTGACGAAGTTCTTCAGGGGTATCGTTATAACCAGGGATTATTAAATTGGTAATTTCGACATGCACGCCATGCTCTTTCATATATTTTATCCCCTCCAGAATTGGTTTAACATGGGCCACCCCGCAAATTTCTTTATAAAATTTATCCGTAATCGCCTTAATATCTACATTTGCCGCATCCATTAAAGGAACCAGCGGCTCTAAAGCTTGGAGCGTAACGTAGCCATTCGTTACTAGAACATTCAATAAGTCCTCGGCATGAGCTACTTTAGCACAGTCTAAAATAAATTCATAAAAGGTTAATGGCTCATTATAGGTATAGGCTATAGATTTACATTCACTCTTTTTAGTTGCCTTTATAACTTCACTGATTTTAACATCCTGTAAATGAACTTGCTCTCCATTTATCTGTGAAATGTGATAATTTTGACAGTTTTTACAATGAAGAGTGCATCCGACACTGGAGATAGAATAGGCCTCAGATCCCGGCCAAAAGTGGAAAAATGGTTTTTTTTCAATGGGGTCTGGGGTCATCGCGGATAGTCCGCCATAGACCAAAGAATATAATGTCCCATTTTCATTCTTTCGAGCACCACATTTTCCTAATTCTCCTGATTTGAGGACACAATAATTTGGACACAGATGACAGCGAACCACTTCCTTTTCACGTTTATCCCACATTAAAGCCTCTTTCTTCATACTGAATCCTCACAAACTACTTGACTTTCCCGTTTATAT
>CAYGYC010000084.1:0-14118 GCA_964353755.1 uncultured archaeon
TAAAATTCGACTTGTGTTGATTGATAATGTGAATACTCCATATGCATTTTCCACTACTTGAAATTGCGAAAAGGCAGGATTATTATCAATAAGGGCATAAAAATTCAATTTAGAACCATAAGCTGATCGATTACTAATACCGATGTTCTTATCTAAATCATTGAAGAGTAACGTAATGTTTACAAGTGCTTCATAATACGTTATATCAGGTGTTATATAGGAAAATTCGGTATTGCGAGGACGAACATTGACTGTTACCAAGATACTGGCATTTCTAAAGTAAGACCCAACTGTCCAATTGATACATATTCTGAATAAGAATTCACCAGGCGATGGTAATTTCTTGGTATTTAAATGAACTATATAAATTTCATTTCCTATTTTGCTTATTGAATAATTTGCTACCCCCCATTTCATCCATTTATAATACACATTGATTTGAACATATCCTGTAGCATTAGTAATTCTTACGCTATTATTATCCAAATCTAAATAGCTTATTGAGATGTTTGCAAGGAATTCATACGGTGTTACTTCTGGGGGTTCATAGACTACATCTGTTAAACGAGATCGTATTTCGAAAGAATAGGATTGATTTTCGTATTTACAGTTAGCATAGGATGCGTAAATCCATAAAGAATACTTCCCTACAATCGTAAGAGCTGAATAATCTATTTCTAAGCGATAATATCCATTTCCCAAGGGAGTAATCGTAGAAGGTGTATATTTATTCGGAATAAGAATAGGTGCATTACTGATTGGATGGTTATCATGAATACTTTCATAATCATTCACAAAATACCGAAAAATAATCGATACATTCTCTTGCCATGGGACCGGATCAATCGGATCAATTGAAATACTTGTAGTAATATTTCTAATTTTTATTAAAACAATTAGCGATTGATTAGAATAATAGGGAATACCTTTCCAAAAGATAGAAATAGTCAGAGGATAATTCCCAATGCTCGTTAATTTGGAGCTATCAATTGTTAAATTATAATTACCATTTCCAATATAATTTGTGGCAAACCCAGCACCCCACCCTGTAACGTTACATGTAATATATACAGCTCCGCTACTATTTGTTATAAACGCTCCATGATCTATATCGCGATAAGTAAGTTGAATAGTTACGGAATTATTATAGGGCGTGACTTTAGGAGGGGTATATCCGAAAGACGTTAATATTTCCCGGATAGTTACATACTCAGAGAGCATTTTAGGCGCATAATAGGTTTTATTTGCGAAAATTTTAATATCTAATAAAATATTCAACTGATTAATTGGTATAAAAGAAGAATTAATTACAATCGAATAAGATCCTTCAGTTCCCGGATAGACTGTCCAATAAGATCCCCAGCCCTCTACCCAAACATCTGCATCGGAAATTCCAATGTTATTTATAGTATTATTATAATTAATCACTATTGTGAAATTATTGTTGTAGGGGATATCACCCAGAGGGATACTTATTGCGGTTAAAGAGGTATCAATTTCTGTGAGGCGTAAAATAAAGAGGGTTTTACCATACGCATAATGGTAGCTCCAAATACCCCAATGAGCGTATTTTAACGATGCATTTATGAAGATTTGAAAATCACCTAACCCTAAATCAGTAAAAGAATTGATATAAACCGTATATACTCCTGATATCGGATCTTCCTGAACATAATAGCTTCCATTGACATCCAATCCATCCCATGCATGATATTTGCCTAAATTATCTTTCCAATAAACTTGAATAAGTGCTGCTTCTAAACCAGCGTTACCATGCCCTGTTTCTGTATCATTATAAAAGAGTATCACTGATGCATTTGAACCAAAATTGACATATGGTGGAAATGATTCTATGGTAAGGGATGTGCTGATATTTCTAATGGTTATCATTACTGCAGTAGAAGTATTACGATAATTCTGCGCCTCCGCAAATATGGTTATTTTATAAGTTCCCTCCGGACGATTTTGCCAGGTTGTATTCACAGTAATTAAATAGACGCCTAAAAGAGGTTCCGTGACTGAATAATTTGCGGCGGGCCAAAGAGAGAGCGGATCTAACGAAAGAAAACCTTTGGTTATAGGAGTATACCCTTCTGTATCATTGAAAGTCACTACAATAGTGAAAATATCCCCCCATGCAATAGAAGTTCCCGGGATAATTTCTTTTACAAAGAGAATTGAGGCAGGATATTTAACGGTAACATAGATTTCAAAAGTTTGATTTAGATAATGTTCTTTGAATAAAGTTATAGTAATAGTATAAATCGTATTTTCGGTGGTATAGGTCGTATTAAAGTCCACATAGAATTTTCGAGAGACACTATTGTAGAGTATTGAATAATTCCCACTTCGATCCCAGGGAGCGCTTGATGTTACATATAAATTTCCATCCATCAAGTAATTACCGCGATCAATGTCGATATAATGAATCTCAGCAATAAAATCATATCCCCATGGCCAATTTGAGACGAAAGAGGCGTTTGTATAATAATCTGTGTATCTCTCGCGAATCGTGAAGATGACCGAAATATTCTTCGGGTCATAATATATAGATTTATTTACAAAAATCCAAGCAATATAATCTCCTTCTAATGCAACGCTTGTATTTAATTCAATGATGAATCCTCCCGCCCCAAGATCTCTAAAATTATAATTAATCCATGTACTCCGAATATTTTGTCCGGCGAGAGGAATACCTATTGAATTGTGGTCTGTGTCATTAAAAGTCATTTTAATGTTTAGGATATCATTCCAGGGAATAATGCGATCATATTCAAGAATTAGAAGATCCGTGGCAATTTTTCGAATCGATAATGTAACTATGACTGATTTATTTGAATAATAGGGAGTCCCAAAGCATCTTGCATTGACAATTAAGTCAAAATCTCCTAGACCAAGAGCAGGATCAGTCGTATCTATTTCTATGGAGTAATTACCTTTCCAATCAAGATTATAGACTGAATATAACACAAGCCCATTAATAGAAAAGAAAATATTTGATGATTGATTACCTATCCCTTGCGAAAAATCCAAATCCTTATAATGAACTGTAATATTCACTAAATCTCCATAAGGCGTTGTTGGGGGAGTATCGTAGAGTAAATCGGTAATCCGCGTTCTTGTACGAACGGTTACCAGTATAGAAGTATTATCATAAAAGGGACTTCCCGTCCACTCCGCCCATATCCAGAAATCAAAATCTCCTATAGTTGCCAACCGACTGGTATTTATCTTAATCAAAAAGGTATCAATAGAAATGTTCTGTACCCACGAATAACCTTTTAATGGACCAAAGAAGAGATCTCCTACATCAAACTGACCATTTCCATTATCCTGGTAAATGTAAAATCGTAATTGTCTACTCGTATTGTCGATTTTTACCTGACTCTCAATATCCCAATACATAATTTCAATAGATGCATTTAAACCAAAGCCAGTAGTCCCAGGTGATATATAAGATATTTCAGTATTACGAGGTTTAATTGATATAGTTACTCTTGTTAAAGCCGCATCGAAGAATGGCGAACCTGTCCAATTTGCCCAGACCCAAAATTTGAAAATTCCTATACTGTTAATTACTGAAGTATTAATAAGTATTTTATACTGCCCATTATTCAGTTCTATAATCCAACATTGTGTGGAAATTGGACCAAAAAAGCTATCTGAAGAATCCCACACATCGGGAAGGAATCCATCATCTCGCCAGACCGTGATATTTACTTTTGGTCCCCATATAGAACTATTTGAAATCCCTTGGGTATTATTGTCCAAATCACGATATTGGACTATTAAGGTGCTATTAAATCCAAATACCACAGATTCTGGCGGTGTTAAGAGTAATTCAGTGGCACGTAACCTTATATTAACAGGTACCACAATTGTTTGATTGTTATAATAAGGCGCTGCTGCCCATTTACAATCGATTAAAACATAAAATAGTCCAGGCCGTCCCCAATCTGGAGTTGAAGAATCAATTTGTAAATGGAAACGCCCTTTAATGGTCGGATCAAAACTCCACCACCAGTAACCACTAGAAATATTACAATCTATAATAATTTGGGACCCGTTTATAGAGAGTACGTGGAATACATCTGTATATTCTATCCAAAAATTAACCGTTTCATTCCATGGAGTTGTTACAGGTGGATTATAGGCGAGTTGACTATCGATTGGTCGAATTGGAAGGGTCACATACTTCGTTTGTAACGTGAAACCTGGAGATGATGCATTGATTTCTAATATATAGGGGATGGGACGATGCGCACTAGTATTCAAATGAACCGTATAAGTGCCATCTAAATTATCAACGTAATAATAATAATCCACGATATTTGTCCAATTAATCTTAATATTAACATACCTTACATAAGTGCCTTCTAAATCCGTATATCTCACAATAAATGTAACATTTTCACCCCAAACTTGTGAAGCCGGATTGGTAACAATTATAGTGGAATCCCGATTTCGCAGTTTTAGGGTAATATTTAATTCTTGAAATTCATAATGAGTTCGATTAGCATATATAGTTAGATTATACCGGAGATTCATATTGAAATTAGTTGTATTGATCCGAATAAGCCATATTGGATTGCTATTAGGACCGATTTGAATTAATTTTGCATTGTTGATTAGAGTTTTATTAGAATCATAAGTAAAAACGGTAATTCTAAGATAAGGTGCCGTGTCATTCCCTACATTCACGCCCCGCTCTCGATCAATGTAATAAACGGTAATATTATACATTCCGATCGGGATAATAGCGCTGGGTGATTCGGGGGAGGTTAATGATGTATAGGTCCCCTTTATCGTCAAATTAATATTTGATTGGGTCTGTGTCACGTAATTAGACTTATTAGCAGTGATTCTAAAGGTGTAGGTTTTCTCGACTAAATTATCCATGGAAATCTCGACTAAATAATTGCCGGCGCCCTGATATGAATAAGTCCAGTTAATCGGGAAAACGAAATTAGTATTTATGGGGTTAGTACATGTTAAGCTAATCAGTGCACCCGAAATTCCCACAGAATGGTCAATATCAAAATAGGTGAGGAGAATGGTTGCATTTATTGTGCTAGACCAAGGAATAGTCCCTGGAGGAGAATATGATAACGTTGTAAGAATAATTTCTACTGTAAAGGTAACCAATATAGAGTTCGCCTCATAAAAATTGGCAACATGATCCCAGCTAATATTTATTTGAATGGTATAGACCCCATAGCTGGGTAAGGAGCTTGTGTTTATTATAATATCATACTGATTGCTATTATTCGTAATTCGATAAGCAGGCACTAAAAGTATCGGCGTTTTTATCCCTAAAGATATGTGGACATGCCCAGAATTGTTTGTAATGCCGGCGCCGCTACTTAAATCTTTATAGAAGGTGGGAATTGTAAGAAGGTTTGAAAAACTTACGGCTGATGGTGTCAGATATGTAAATTCCGTAGGTCTCCGTTGAACCTCGAAAGTCGTAGAAAGTGATTTATTTTGATATAAGCCCCCCAAAATCCAAGAGACATTAATTTGAATTGTATAAATTCGCGGTTCAGGTAATTGAGATGTAGCAATAATAATTCGATATTTCCCGTTTTCTTCTGCATATAGATCTGTAATGAGGAAATTAGGTTGTGCAATAGGCGGATTTGTTATTCTGCAGCGAATTATGACCTTGTTTGTAAGATTATTAATACCAGGTGTCGAATAGTTATCCAGATCCCGATAGAAAACATAAATATTTACATTTGAAGTATAAATTACGGGTAAGACAGGATTATTCACAAAGGAAGTGTAATGCGAACGAACTGAAACGGGAATGAAAGCAGAAGATACATCATAATCCGTTTTTGAGAGAGTTATATTTGTAATATAATTTCCCAATCCCCAACTACGGGAATCTACGCTTACATTATAGGTTCCAACTCCTATTTGAACGATTGAGACGGCGGATCGATTTACGAGAATTGAATTGGGAGAGGTGGGGATCAGCACATTAGTGTCTAAATCTCTATGGTAAATCGTGATAAAGGTCTGTTTTGACCAGGGAATGAGCGCAGGCGGTTCGTACAACACTTCTGTCCGATGTATGCGCACGGTGATTGCGATTAAAACGGATTGATTTTGGTAATGCGGCTTGTATACAGTGATATTAACATAATGAATACCCACCGTCCAAGATCTAGAATCGATTTGCACTTCATAGGAACCGGGAAACCCTGTTTTCGGTCTGAAACTATAGACTGTAGATCCCGATTCATTCACAGTAATTTTAAATACAGCTTGAATGCCTTGTCCATTCCACTGGCTCATCGAATCTTGGACAAAATAATTAACGACTGGTGTTACATTAATTCCCCAATATATTGGAGTTGGTTGTTCAAAAGTGAAAAGAGTTTGAATAGATCTTATTGAAATTGGGATAGAAACAGACCGGTTGTTGTAATATTGTTTTTGGGCTGTGGTATTAACAATATAATTGCCTTCAGACCAACTTCTGGTATCTAGTTTTAGGGTATACGACCCATCCAGATGATCTATTACGGTATGAGGTATTGAAGCATTACAATTAATTAGCGCACTAGGAATGGCTGCACCATTTGTATCGTTAAAATAGAGTTTCACAGTGGTATTTTCGCCATAAGGGGTGGCAGATACCACATCAAAGCTGAGTTGCGTATCGAGAATTACAATTAGATTAAATAACCCGGGACTCGATTGGGCAGTATAATAACTCTTTAAAGCGTTAATATCTATTGAATATGACCCATGATGACCCGCGGTATTGATTTCAAGGGAATATATACCGCCCCCGTAATCAATCATTAAGCCGGTCGCATCTACACCCGGTCCATTCCAGTTATGGATAATATAAGAAACAGTCGCATTAGATATTCCACTAGAAGTGTCCGTATCAGTATATTTAATTTTTATGAGTTCGGTAGACCCTTGAAAGGTTGCGAGTGAAGAAGTCGTGGGGCGTTCGCGGCTTATACTAGTCGCATGTGTCACATTGAAAGTGGCCCACCGTTCACCCGCCTCCCAAGCCCGCCGGGTTGGTAAGGAGCTATTATCCCAATATACAACGACCGTATAAACCCCAATACTGGTATTCGCTCCTGCCAAATAAATATCCGTAAAGGTGAGCGTCCCCCCTGGAGGGACTGTTCTTATTTGCGTGTACCAAAGTTGATTAGTTGGATTAAAGATGGAAAGGTTAGCGGTTCGGCCCGGATTATTAAGATACGTGGAATAGACCCGCAGCTTATTGCCAATAAAGAAACCTGTTTTCGGGGTTCCGGTTCCGTCGCGCGTTTGGACCGAGGCAACATAGTTGGGAGAGGAGGCTGTAATATTCCAGTACCCATATAAATTAGCAATGGCTGTAGGAACCTCTACATAGCCACTCCCTGATCCACCCCCTACTACTTGGCTAATTTTATTTATTGGGGGTGATTCGGGTGTCCACACATTGGTTATCGTCCAATCCCGCGGAATGGTCATATTAAATTTATAATGCTGAATATCAGTTTGTGGGCTCGGCATCTGAGGCGGGTTTGCATAGGAGAAGAAATCCCAATAGGTATTTTGCCCATTTTCGGTTTCGAAATAGGTTCCTGGAGTAGTAGTTCCGTAGGAATAATAGGTTTGTCGCGGAGCGAAGCAATATAGAGTATGATTAATTTTGCCAGAAAGAGGGAGATACGAAGGATTTAAACTAAAGGGAGTTGAATTTGTAGAAATTGTAGCCGTTATTTGATATGGATTTACTCCTGCATTCCAAGTGGTTGCGGGATTTAATGTATATCGTCCCGTCCCAAATACTCCTGGCACATCATTTACGCTATAAAGGTTCCCGCCAATGTTCATTCGTAGTTGCGTTTGTGAAGGTTTAGTCTTTGCTGTAATAAAGAGCGTAACATCATCAAACCATACAGTAGGATTTGTTGTATAATCGCCGGTTAATCCAGAGAGAAATTCAATTCCCAACTTGAAAGTGAAAGTTCCTGGAGTTGTTGGGAACTGAGAAGGATCGATCGCAAATGAAGCATAATACCATGTATTAAAATTAGTAATCTCAAAAAAACTTTTAGTATAAACACGGGTGGAATCTATATAAGCTACTACTGCTGTGCATTCTTTTGTCCAAGTCCCGCGCTTACTGTATGCAAAATTGACTTGTGCTGACTGAATTTGCCCTCTTGTAAAACTAATAGTTTGGGTGCCCATAACATGGCATTCCCAAATAGTATCACCAGGAGTCCCCCCTCCCGTGAAGGTAAGTTGGGTTCTCAATTCGCGATCTGGGTCAGGGTCTCCGGGTAAATTCGAAAACTGTGTAATGGCAGTACAAGAAGCCTGGGCAGCAGTCCCGCCATCTTGTATTCTAATTCGCCATTGATCATTCCAATAAGTAGGATAATTAGCTAAAGCCCCTATTCGCGTTCCAGATTGGTCTAGTAGGGCACCTAAGGGGGCAGTCCGGCTAAGTGAATTAGCCACACCGTTCCCTCCCGCGCTCCAATCATAATTTTGTAACCAGCAGCGATTCTCCATTAAATTATACACATATGTTTCCAGTTCATACCCTCGCCAATTGGAAGGAACACTAATTGAAGTCGGAGCGGTTCGAATATTAGAGATTGCAATAGATTGGCTATTATTAGAGGTATCTCCATACTCGGTGAAGTTCAGAGCTTGCCCAATCCCAGAATAATTTGGAATAGCGGTGGAATTCATTGAATTGGCAGAAGAAAAAACTACCTTTTGAGGATCAGTCATATTTTGATTTGAGAAAATGGAAAACAGGAGTAATCCAAAAAGGAAAATAAAAAAGCAAATCCAGTATTTATGATTCCATCTCATTTTCTAATCACTTTCTGGGAACGAGATACCACTTATTATGGATATAATAATTTTAAATTGAGCTTCTCAGATATTAATACCTTATTCATTTAATTATTTTATAAATTGATATGGTTTTTAAGTAGATATTTTACTGGGGAACTGAAAAAGTTACAAATCTGCCTTTAAAAATTGTAATATATATTTATTCACCAATTCGGGGGCTTCCTGTTGAACCCAATGTCCCACCTCCGGGATAAATTTAATAGTATAGGGGCCCTCTACAATTCCTGGGAAGTGTCTTGTTAATTCCTTTCCTAAAGCTTTATCCTTTTCTCCCCAAATAACTAAGGTCGGGCATTGCACTTTCAATTGCCGTTGCTTTGCCTTCAGAGGATAGCGGAAAGATGCGCGATAATAATTAATGCCACAGGATAACGAAGGAAGTTTCAAAGCTTCGACATACTTCTTTAATGTGCCCTCGTCCCAAAGTTCTTTCCGAATCGCCATATCCTTCCAGGTGGATATCAACATCGCATAATTATTTTCACTCAGCGTTTTTTCAGGAATATCGGGTTGTTGAAAGAAAAAGATGTATTGACTCCGTTTGGCTTGCTGTTTGTTCGTCGCGATCTCCTCCTGGAGGATGGAAATCGGCGGACAGTTTAATATGATCAGCTTTTCCGTTCGGTCGGGGAACGATTTGGCGAATTCCCAGGCTAGCGCACCACCCCAATCATGACCCACCACGATTGCTTTCTCTTTATCTTCCCCTAACCCATCAATTAACCCCAAAATATCTTGGAGTAAAATATTAATTTTATAATTCTCGACCCCTTCCGGCTTATCCGTCAAATTGTATCCGCGTAAATCGGGTACCACGACTTTAAAATATTTTCCCAATTCCCCAATCTGAAATCTCCACGAATACCAAAACTCAGGAAAGCCATGCAGCAGCATTACTAATTTGCCGCTTCCATAGATCACATAATGCATCCGAATATTCTTGATCTGTATATATTCATGTCGCCATTCATTTTCTCTGATTTCCATATCCTTGATTTCCATGAGGCTCACCTTTTTTATGATTCGAGACTATATGAATCAATTAAACATTTAAAAATATGACTCAATTAAACATTTAAAAGTGAAATTTTTTATAAGTAAAAAAAAGGTATAAGTAAACCTCTCAAAATTTTAAGAACTCAACAAAATAAATAGTCAAAACCCGAAAAGTTAGAAAAAATTAAAGAAAAACCAAAGGGTGAGAAACTATGATTATAACGAAGCAGAAGCCGATTGAAGAAATTAAAGAAATGTTGAAAGATTTTAAGAAAATTGTTATTATCGGTTGTTCAGATTGTGCATCAATTTGTCAGACTGGTGGTTCAGAACAAGTGAAAGATATGGTTGAGAAGCTGAAAGATGAACACGAAATATTATCAACCTTAGTGTGTCAAAATCCCTGCGATGCAAGAATAGTCGCGCGAGATGTCAAATTTATTGAAGAAGAACTCGGAAATGCGGATGCCATTTTAAGTATGGCATGCGGTCTCGGAACGCAGGACTTGGCAAAGCATACGGGCAAAAAAGTTGTTCCAGCGAATAATACGATCTTTATGGGGCAAATTGAACGGCTTGGGCAGTATTATGAATTGTGTTGCGGTTGTGATAATTGCGTACTCTTTGAAAACGATACGTGTCCGGTCGTAGTCCCCATGGTTTGTAAGGATTGCGGGCGATTGCTCGTTTGGGATGCAAAATGTTGTGACCAATGCGGATCTAAGAATCTGGAGAAAGGCGAAGCGGCAAAAATCGAAGCCTAAATACGTGGAGGGACTTAATATAAGTAAACATTTACTTGTTGATGAGCCAGGCGCCAAGGTCCTGGTAATGGGCAATGAGGCCATAACCAGAGCTATTATTGAAGCCGGCGTTGGCTATTCTTCCACCTATCCAGGCACTCCCGCTTCCGAAATTGGTGATACCCTCTCAGAATTAGCGAAAGATATTCCCAACTTCTATTTTGAATATTCTATTAATGAGGCGGCGGCTATTGAAGGTGCGGCAGGGGCTTCATGGATTGGGGTGCGTTCTGTATGCACGATGAAGCATGTCGGACTCAATGTGGCTTCCGATGCCCTCCATACCCTTGCTCAATCGGGAACCAGCAAAACTGGCGGTCTGGTAATTATCTGTGCCTCCGATCCCGGCTCCTACAGCTCACAATCCGAGCAGGATGACCGCTGGTACGCTTATCACCTTAACATACCGATTATAGAACCTTCTAATGTCCAAGAAGCTTACGACTACTTGCATAAGGCGTTTTCTATCTCCGAAGAATTCAATGTTCCGGTCCTAATTTATCCTTCTAGTCGCGTCTGTCATTCTATTGGGAAAATTCAATTGGGCGAACTGAAACCCGCCAAAGATAAGGGTGAATTCAAATCCGCCGTCAGTCGATTTGTGAATGCGCAGGTCGTCTCCATTCAGAATAAAAAGAATCTCCTCACGACCATCAAAAAAATAAGAAAACGCATTGATAAACTTGAAATGAATCGGGTCTTAGAAGGAGCTTCTGCCACGGGCATCATAACCTCGGGCACCGCCTATGGCTATGTCCTCGAAGCCTTGGATATGCTTGGCGTCTATGATATTCCTATCCTCAAGTTAGGTGTTATTTTTCCGCTCTCTTCGGATGAAATGGTAAATTTCGTGAAAAATCATAATTTACAAAAACTGATCATCGTCGAGGAATTACTTGGATTCCTCGAAAATGGAGTGAAGGAAGCTCTCTATGGGCAAGTACAAGTCGAATTGCATGGCAAGGACACATTTGCAGCCGCCGGTGAATTAAATGTCGATGATGTCCAAACAGGACTCGCCGAACTTCTGGGTATCGAATTGGGTGACCGCTTTAAAACCATTATAAAAAAGGCTCAGAAAGCGCGATCCATGATCCCCCCGCGTGAACCTACCTTCTGCCCAGGCTGTCCCCATCGCGCCACTTTCTACGCCATGAAAAAAGCAACAGGTGGTAAAGGCATTTTCGGAGGCGATATCGGTTGCAATACGTTAGGACTGAGATCTCCCTTTGCCCTTATTGACTGGGTTGTGTGCATGGGCGCTGGAGTCGGTATTGCTCAAGGAATTGCTCATAAATCCAATCAACGCGTTTTCGCTTTCATAGGTGACGGAACCTTCTTCCACGCTGGCATGACTGGCGTACTGAACGCCATTTATAACGAGGCTAACATGATGCTCATCATTATGGAGAATCACTGGGTTGGCATGACCGGACATCAACCCACTCCTAGCACGGGGCTCTCGAGTATCCGCGAACCTTCCATACCTGTTCAAATAAAAGATGTCGTCAAAGCTTTCGGTGGTAAATGGGTGCGGACGGTAGACCCCTATCATACCCTTCAATTAATTGAAACCATTAAAGAAGGGATGGATAAAGAAGGGTTCAGGGTGCTTATTTCTGATCAAGAGTGCTCCGTTCAAAGTGATCGACGATTTAAGAAGTTACTGCGCCAAAAAGAAGGGAAAATTCCACGTACCTATTATTACATTGATCCTGAACGATGTCAGAAATGCAAGGAATGTCTCCAAAAATTAGCTTGTCCTGCTATTCTTATTAAAGAAGAGAAAGGCGAAGAAATTATTTACATCGAAGAGCCGCGCTGCACCTGCTGTGGAGTATGTCACGAGATTTGCCCTAATGCTGGCGTAGTTAAAACGGAGGTAAATGTCCATCTGCAGGAGTGAGCGAATATGAAAAAAATGAATATAATGATAGTTGGCGTTGGCGGGCAAGGATCTATCACGATGGGCGAAGTGCTTAAACAGGCGGTCTTTGACAACCCAAATATTGTTATAACGGGCACCGAAACGCGAGGCGCTGCGCAACGGGAAGGCACGGTGAATTCAACCATTCGCTTTGCAGTAATCGAGCCAGGCGAACAGTTTAATGAACGTAAATCAGTCCATTCCGTATTGATCCCCGCTGGCGAAGCTGATCTCTACATTGCCCTCGAACCAGTAGAATCCCAGCGGAGTTTGAATGTTGTTTCCGAGAAAACTAGCGTAATCCTTAATTCTTATGTCATTAAACCGATGACCTGCGTCGTTGACGGCAGTCCTTATCCCGAACTCCAAGGGCTTGTCAATATGCTCAAAGAATGTACTCCTGATGTAGTCGTTCTAAATGCTAACGAACTAGCCCGAGAAGCATTTGGGGACTTCCAAAAAATGAATATCATAATGATCGGCGCCGCTTTAGCCACCAAAAAACTGCCCTTCTCTTACGAAGAAATGGAAAAAACTATCCGCGGATACTTCAAATATGATACGGAAGGGAATCTGAAAGCTTTAAAAATGGGCTACGATGCCTATTCTAAGGCTAAATCGTCTTCTTAAACCTATTTTTTAAACCTATTTTTTAATTCAATGAAGAGAATTGTTCGAACTCAATCTACCCAAAGTTAAATAGACTGCGAAACAAAGGATATATCTCTGAAGAACAAAATATCTTTAAAATAACCCCTGAAGGCAAAGCCCAATTGGCGGATAATATCCCAGAAGTTATTGAAAATAGTCTGGACTTCATGCCTATGCTCTATAGGACTTTAATGCGCCCCTTATCCTTTAGACATCGAATGAAGTTTCTGGCCAACATGGGACCTTTTTTATGCGGCGCAGATCCCTCAACGGATGTCCGTTTCTTCGACGATTTAACAACCATTTCCGAAGATCTACAATCTCAAGCAGGGTTAAGTAAATCAATAACAGAATTACAGGCAATCAAGGACCAGTTAATACACTTAAAAAATACCATACAGGAACGGAGAGATGCCCAATTAAAAATGATCGATGAACGAATTCGAAATATCGATGAAAAAATTGATCTATTTCACAATGAACAAAAAAAATGGGCAAAAGTAATCGTGGAAGATGAAGATAAATCGACTTAAACCTAACGCCATTTTTCATAATCTAATCGTAAAGAGGTAAAAATAAATGTGTAATCCAAATCGTGATGAAAGATGCGGTTTTGGCTTCGGACATGGTCCCCCTTTCCCAAGATTCGAACATGGCCCCCCTTTCCCAAGATTCGAACATGGTCCCCCTTTCCCAAGATTCAAACATGGATTTTTTCATCAAGGGAGACCCTTTATGCTGTATTCCTTAGAAGCAACCGATACGCAATATATTGTAAAAACACCACTTCCCGGGCACGATGTTAAGGATATTAATGTATCCGTTAAAAAAAATCATCTG
>CAYGYC010000085.1:0-4336 GCA_964353755.1 uncultured archaeon
TGTTTTTATTGTAGGTACCTATTTGGTGATATTTTTCCCTTTTATTTTTGGAGAAACGCCTTTCTTAAACCTTCCCCCACTAGTCGTAGGTTGGCTTACCCTTCTCATTGGATCCCTCATCTCAATGAACTTTCTAGGATTTCTCGTGTATGAAGCGCTCCGAAAAACAGGATTATTTCAATTAGAAAATCCCTCGACTAATCTCCAGGTTGCGGTAGCTTTTGTACATAGAAAATTCCCACTAAAAAAATAAAAAAAGTGAAAGATCACGGATTAAAAAGCCAAATCAAGACAGAGCGGAAGTTGCTTTATTTTAACAATTTTCACATAAGCCGCAGAAGCCTCTTCGACCTTCTCAACAAAATTGATTTCTCCCAAATCGGGTCGATATTTAATAAAGCGAGCTGGTTTTTTAGTCGTTCGGACGAAGATGACCAATGGTAACCCATTCAAATTATAATAATCGTGCAGGGTAATCCAGACAAGATAAATATGTTTTCCATTGCGTTCTAAATGGTATAACGAAAGGTCGGTATTGTTAATTGAAACAATCATTTGCAAAAGATCCTCAAGATCCTCTAATTCCATTTTCTTTGCTTGCGGGAGTTCGTTTATATCTAACGATAATAAATTCTTGGTTTGCGGAAGTTCTCCTACTTCCAAAGGTACCATAGAACTATCCATCTGTGCTTTTTTTACTTCAACCATTTAGATCTACCTCTATTATCTTTTAATTCTGCAAAATCATACATTTCCTAAAATCCTATTTGTAATAAAATGATGGAAGGATCCTATAAAAACTTTTTATTTAAATAAGTGTTTATTTGAATAAATCTCCTCTCTGCTTTCCTAAAAAAATTGGATCTTATTTCAGACCTTAAGGCGCCCACGCGCGCGCAATACTACATCTCGAAGATCTAGCATTTCTTTTCAAGAATTCAAGAACCTCTTAATCACCATGATATTTGCTAATATATTAAAAATATGAAAAATATTTCAAAATATTCCATTATTAAATGGTTATACTGACTTTTACTAAATAATGTGGGATAATTAATTTAATTAAATTCTCTTTTAAAATTACTCGGACAAATCATTCGATTTTCTCTTCCAATACATAGTATAATCACGAATTTTATTAATTTTTTATGAAATATATTTGTATTCTCAATCTAATGTAAATTCGTGATTTTAAAAAAACAACTTTAAAAAGAAATCTCATCTTTTCCTTATATTATTATATCATACCGTGATACAGATGCAAGGTGTTATTGAATCAACGATATCGAATTTATTTAATAAAAACCAGCATATCTCGGCAGTTACAATTATGTCGGCTTCTAATAATTCGATTCTTTACCAAACCAGTAATTGGGATATCAGTCATGACATTCCAAAAATATTAACCACTTGGACTTCTCAGGGATCTTCCCTCTCGGTTCAAGGCATCAATTACATGGCGTTACAAAATACGCCTGAACGGCTAGTTTGCACAAATATAAAAAAGCAAGGGCATATTATTGTTTCGAAAGCGGGCAAAGTAATAGCCGTTGCCTATTTTCTCCCAGATGCCGACCTCGGGGGATCTTATACAGATTTAGCCCATGCGGTATTGACAATTAACCAAAATGTCGGAAAACAATTGTAATTTTTTTTCTTTTCAATTTCAAATTATTTTTTTAAGTTATATTTGGGAGTTATTCCTGATTTTATGAGTAAAGTTTGCTAACTTACCTAAATTCAAAAAGAATTATAAAAAAAGAGAGAGAAATTTAACTTTGTTAAGGGGTAAAATTGAGAAGCCCAAATATGACTAAGATGCAGATAACACCCAAAACGATGCCAAGGAAAAGCATCCACTGCCATGGTGTAGGTTTCTCGGGAGTAGGTTCTGGAGGTGGTGCAGGGGCGCCTTCAAGGGCTTGATATGCGTCAACACGCCCAGACCCTTGGGTATTCGGGTCTAATTTAAGGTCTTTTGCTGTGCTCATCATTTTCTGCTTGACTTGATCGGGAGTTAGAGTAGCATTAGCCGATAGTAAGAGTGCAGCGACGCCACAGCAATGAGGTGTCGCCATCGAAGTTCCACTAGCTGAGGTATAAAACTCATTGACAGGATTCCCCAAACTTGTATTTTTGGCACGGGCGGCGACAATATTATGTCCGGGTAATAATATATCCGGTTTCACCCGCCCATCTTTAGTGGGACCACGGGAGCTGAACCAAGCAATTTGATCACTTTTATCACTCGCTCCTACAGTAATTACTTTTTTGGCGCATCCGGGAGTTCCTACAGTGCTTGACCCAGGTCCTGCATTTCCTGCTGCCACACAAACGACTATGCCCTTATCCATAGCCGCATCCACTGCTTGGCATACTGGATCTGTCCCATCGCAAGATCCTGCCACATTTGCGCCTAAACTGAGATTCATGACGTGCGGCTTTTGATCGGTAGCCCACTCGATACCGGCAATTACGCCTGAAAAGCTTCCGCTTCCACTCGAATCCAATACCTTTGCGGCTATGAGTTCCGCTTTCGGAGCGACTCCCCTATATTTTCCATCTGAAGCCGCCCCAGTCCCACAGACTGTTCCTCCAACATGGGTGCCATGCCCATTTCCATCGAAGTATCCTTCCCCGGTAAAATCGGCAGTTGCCTTTAATTTACCTTCTAAATCAGGATGTTCGCCATCTACTCCGGTATCTACAATCGCCACGACTATCCCTTGTCCTTCTGCGCCTTTATCCCACACTTGAGGTGCATTAATAATCGGAACACTCTCACTCAAGAACATTTGGACTTTGAGATCCTCCCAAATTTTTATTACTACGTCTTTATCGGAAAGATCAAGAAGGATCTTAGGTGTTGTTTCAATGGTAACAGCTTTTATCAATTTATGGACAAATACTACCTTTATTCCTTGTTTTTTTATCTCTGTCGCGTAAGCTTTTGGATTACCCACAAAAATGATAGCCTTTAATTTAGTATCGGTCTCAGCCATTTTTGATAGCTTCTCATAAAACGCAATAGGACCACTTTCAACATCTTTTACCTGCAATTTTTGATATTTCGGGAAAAACTTATCTTCTTTTGGCAACTTTAATCACCTTTCAAATATATTATCTTACCATTCATTAATCCTTAATAATTTATTATGCTCAAACTGATATGAAAAAATATATAGTTAAATTACAAATAAATCAAATTCATAGGTTTACTGTATAAGTAAAAAGTAAAAAGAATAATAAAAGATTCTCAAACATGAAGAAACTCTATTGCGGAGTGAAAAAACATGGAACTCAGCCCTAATACACCTGTTCCCGAAATGATCGCGAAATTAACCACTGAACAAAAACGGTTATTATATCTAATTGGTCTGTATACCGAGGTAGATGGTAGAATTGGGCAGCAGTGGCTGAAAGATCTCTCATTGAAAGGTTTGATGGTTAAGGGTGTGCGGGATAAGGTGCTAGATTGGGATTATAGTCCCGCCTCTGTAATGTATATGGGTACTCGGAAAATAATAAACATCACCCAGGAAGGACAAAGCGATCTCAATACCTTACGCATAATCGGGTTAATTGCCCGCCTAAGGCTAGGAACAGCACGGCATTTTTACTTCAACGCCTATGGCTTAACTCCTGAAGGAATAAACGTATTTGCAGCCATTCAAAAAGAAGATCGGGAGCCCATCGATAAATTAGTTCATTGCAATAAATGTGGTAAACTGGTGGAAGTCATCCCAGAGCAAAAAAGTGTGTATATGATTTGCGCGACATGTAATCTAAAAATTGATACTGAAGTCGGTGACGTTGAATCCGTTCAATATATGTGCACGCCAAAATGGCTAAAAGTTAAGTTGGAAAGTCAATGGAAACCTATAACTAGAAAGAAGTGAACTGATTTGACTGAAAAAGATAAGCATGCAGGTCTAACCACTATTAAAGATGAATTGGAAGAACTCACGTTTCTGGTCGATCCGAATATTTTCATCTCCGAGTATATTCCCTTCGGATCTAATCACTAGTAAGAAGTGAACATCATATCACTCCTTTCTCATTCCTTTTTTCTTCCTTTCGGATAATAAAAAAATGAAAGTAAAAAGTCTATACTCAAGCATTTAAGACAAATACGCACCATGTCTGTATCTACATCCTTAGTATACCATTTATATTTATCATCTATATCATACCATTTGTGGCATCGTGAGCAAAAATCCCCATATCCTTGCTCTATGTCATTATAGCAGACCAAACACACATACCCCTCCGCTTTTTCGAACGGAATTGTGTTTAATCGGTCGACTTTTCTCCCGCATCTTTTACAAATGTTGTA